>NZ_CP036515.1:900000-1187500 GCF_004323635.1 Lichenihabitans psoromatis | reverse complement strand
GAAGTAGCCGAGGTAGTCGCCCGTCTCGATGATGGCGGAGGCGATGTCGGATTCCTCGATGTTCATATGGTAGACGTCGAGATGCACCTTAACGTTAGGGGCGCCGATCCGCTTGCAGAGTTCGACACCTTGCGAGGCCGTGTTGCAGACGTTGGTCTCATAGCGGTTAACCACTTCGAGCCCGAGCGTGATGTTGCTCTCCTTGGCTTTCTCGGCGACGCGCTGCAGCACCTCGACCGAACGGGCGACCCCGTCGGCGGTCGGCGGAACCGCATATTTCTGAAACGCCGAATAGAGGATGCCGCAAACATGCGTCGCCTGCACGTCGCGGGCGAGCGACATGGCTTCCATCAAGCGCTGTTCGCCGCGCTTGGTCTTTTCCGGATCGCCGGACGAAATATCTCGATCGGCGTCGAGGCCGAGCGACATGGTGGCGCCGAGCTTATGCTTTTCGAGTTCTCGACGGGTGAAGTCGACCGAAATGGCATTCGGATCGAGAGCCGCGAGCTCGATCAGATCGTAGCCGAGTTCGGCCGACTGGCTGACGGCGAAGCGGCATTCCTCCTCGCTCCAGCCTTTCGCCCACACAAAGGCATGTACCCCAAGCTTGTTCATGGTCGTTTCCTCCCTTAGGTGATCTGTGGCGCAACGAGAGGTTTGGTCCGGTTGACCTTGCCTCTTCAGACGCCATCCTGCCCATGATTGACACAGACGATCCGGATGTCTAGCCTCTAAAAAAACGTTTTAGGGAGACGCTCGGCTCTGCCGGGGAAGGCGATCCATGCCACACAACTCCGAACGAGAGCCCCGCATCGTGGACCGAGCCGCGTCGCCGCGTGCCGTGTCGATCCGCACGGTTGCGGAGCGGGCCGGGGTTTCGATCGCCACCGTCTCCAATGTCCTCAACAGCCGGACACGCGTCGGTGAGGAACTGTCCTTGCGCGTGCGAGCCGCCGTCGATGAACTCGGCTACGTGGCTGATGGCACAGCCTCGCGGCTGCGGTCGCGCAAGCAGGCCCTGGCCGGTATCGTGGTGCCCGATTTGAAAAATTCCTTCTTCGCCTCCTTCGTGTCGACGCTCGAACAGGTGGCCCGTCTCGACGGGTTCGATCTCTTGGTGGTCAGTTCCGCCAATGACCCGCAGCAGGAAGCCGCGCGATTGAGGGCCATCCGCTCATGGCGACCGGCCGGGCTGATCGTCATCCCCTGCGACGGTGCCTTCACCGAACGGCTCCCGTCGTGGGGCCTGCCGATCGTCCTGGTCGATCGTCTACCGGACGATGCGCACTTCGACATGGTGGCGGTCGACAACAAGGCGGCCTCGGCGTCCATGATCCGGCACCTTGCCGAGATGGGCGCGTCGAGTTGTGTGGTCGTCGCCAATTGCTTGAGGATCGGCAACATCCGCGAGCGTCTCGATGGCATCCGCGAGGCCGCCGGCTCGACTATGGACGTCACGGTGCTGGAAACGGGGCTCGATCCGGCGACGGTACGCCGTCGGATCGAGACTTTCATGGCGACGAGTCCGCTCCCCGACGCCGTCTTCGCGCTCGACAACATCACGACGAGGGTCGTCTTCGAGCTCCTCGGACCCAGGCTTCGGGCTCAGCCGCGCGGCATCGCTTTGGCAAGTTTCGACGATGAAGAGTGGATGGCCCTGGTCACCCCTAGCATCACGGCGGTGCGGCAACCCGTGGAAGCCATGGCCGTGGCGGCCTGGCGGCAACTGGTCGGCCGGCTGAAGGGTGATGACGCCCCTCATCGCGTGATGGAACTGCCGTGTCGCATTGTGATGCGCGGATCCACATCGCGCCACGAGGGCGAGCGTCGGGACTCGACATCATGAGCGTCGTGGCGGTGTTCGACGTCGGCAAAACCAACGTCAAATTGACGATCGCCGATCGCGTTGGACGGTTGCTCGAGACGATGTCGACCGGCAATGCGGTTTTGCCGGGACCGCCGTATCGGCATCATGATCTTGGTGCCATCGAGAGCTGGATGTTGGATGGGCTGACAAGCCTCGGTTCGCGTCATGATATTGCTGCGATCGTCCCTTGCGCGCATGGGTCGGGCGGGGTGCTGGTGGGCGAGCATGAGCCAGCCATGCCGATGATCGACTATGAGCAGACGCCGCCGGCCGCGATCGAAGCCGAATATCGCCGCATCGGTGGGTCATTCCGCGAGCGCGGCAGTCAATTCATGCTCGGGGCCGCTCATCTGGCGCGCCAGATGCTATGGCTGGAAACGGATTGGCCGGCGGCCTTCCTCGACGCGCGTTATTACCTTGCGACGCCGCAATATTGGGCATGGCGGCTCAGCGGTGTCGCGGCCGGGGAGGTCACGAGCCTCGCGGCACAGTCGCATCTCTGGAGCCCGGCCGATGGCCGCCCGGCGCACCTGATCGCGGAGCGCGGCTGGCAGAGATTGATGCCGCCGCTGCGTCCGGCCTGGGAGACACTTGGACCGTTGCGGCCCGACTGGGTGTCGCGAACCGGCTTGCGGCCCGATGTGCGGGTCGTCAACGGCATCCACGACAGTTCCGCCAATCTGTACCGCTATCAGGCGGCCGGCCTCTCCGACATGACCGTTGTGTCGACCGGGACTTGGATGGTGGCGATCAGCGACAGCCCCGACAGCGACGGCGTCACCGAGCGGCCGGGCGTGTGCTGCAATGCCGACGTCGAGGGCAAGCCTCTGGCCGGCGTACTCACCATGGCGGGCCGCGAGTTCAGCGCTGTTTCGGAAGCCGGCACGCGCGGCCCCGCGTCGCGCGATGACCTCGAGCGGCTCATCGCAAGCGGCACGATGGCGCTGCCGACCTTTGGTCAGGACGATGCCTTGTTTCCGGGCACGGCCGGGCGGGGCGTGGTGGAGGGCGCGCTCGCGAGCGATCTCACGCTGCGCCATAGCCTCGCGGTGCTCTATGTTGCCTTGCTCACCGACATGTGTCTCGAGGGACTCGCGATCGGGGATAATCTCGTGCTCGACGGCAGTTACGTGCGCGACCCTGCCTATGCCGGGTTGCTGGCCGCCTTGCGTCCACAGGCCCGCGTGCTCGTCAATCACGAGCAATATGGAACCGGGTCCGGGGCAGCGCTGCTGGCCTGGCACGAGACGCGGGATCACGCAGCCCCGCTTGCGCTCGACCGGCCGGACCCGCTGCGCGTCTCCGGCCTCGACCAATACCGAACCCAATGGCGCGCCCGCGCCAGCAACAGGAGAAACCCATGACCACGACCGACGATCTCGCGATGCGCCGCGACATGGTGGCGACATGCCGCCGCATGAATGCCAGCGGCATCAATCAGGGGACGGCCGGCAATATCTCGATCCGGAACCCCGCTGGATTCCTGATCACGCCGACCTCCTTGCCCTACGATCAGATGGAGCCGGAGGATCTGGTCCAAATGGCCTTCGACGGGACCTATGAGGGGCGCCGCCGCCCGTCTTCGGAATGGCGGTTCCATCGCGATATCCTGCAGGCTCGGCACGACATCGACGTCGTCCTGCATTGTCATTCGATCTATGCGACGACCCTCGCGGTCCACCACAAGACCATCCCGAGCTTCCATTACATGACCGGCGTCGCCGGCGGCACCACGATCCGTTGCGCCAAATATGCGACATTCGGGACGCAGGCGCTCTCGGATTACGCTCTGGAGGCCCTGCAGGATCGGTTGGCCTGCCTGCTTGGACAGCATGGTCAGATTTCGCTCGGCAAGACGCTCGCTTCGGCTCTGGCGCTCGGCATCGAAGTTGAGACGATCTCGCGGCTATATGTCCAGGCCCTGACGCTCGGCGAACCGCCGATCCTCTCGGACGAAGAGATGCACCGCGTCCTGACTCAGATGAAGCAGATGAGCTACGGCCACGCGCCCGATCTTGAAGGCGTCAACGACGTCGCGCGCGCGAAGGATTGAACGAACGACGGACCGGTCGTGGCGCGCGCGAAGGCCGGATCTCGTTTTGCTGTGGCGGGCTGCCGCAGTTCAGATAGAACTCAGAAAACGTGGGAGGGGCCCCGACGTCACGCAATCGACGTCGAGGCCTGTCACTGAACCCACAGCCGATGGGAGCCGGTCGACATGCGTCGTGAGGGATCGTTGAGCACACTATCACGGGTCTTGCTGGGGCTTTTCGTTCCGACCTCTTTGCTGCTCGGCGCCATCGGGGGCGCTCACGCCGCCGACTATCTCAATGTGACGGTCCAACCCGATCGTGCGGTGCCAGCCGCCTGTTTCAGCTTCACGTCGCCGCTGCCGCGTCACGAGGGCAGTGCATTCGAGCCGTTCCTCTCGCTCGATCCAAAGACCGACCACAGCCTTCAACCGCGTGGCAAGGATCTCTGCCTGACAGGCCTCGCGCATGGTGGCCATTACACGGTGCGGCTGAAGGCGGGTCTGCCCGCCGCCGACGGATCGACGTTGCCGAAGGACGTCACAGTCGCGGTCGATGTGCCCGACCGCGAAGCCCGCGTGACGTTCGACACCGGCAAGTCGCTGCTTCCCTATACGAAGGGCGTCGGTCTGCCGCTCAAGAGCGTCAACGTCAGCAAGGCCCATATCGTGGTTTATCGCTTCGGCGAACGGGCGCTGGCCGATCAGGTCGGCAACGAGTGGTTCGGCCAGGTGCTCAGCGGCTACAGTCTCGCGCAGATCGCCGATCGCAGCACCAAGCTGTTCGAAGGGCGGCTTGATATCGCCTCCAAACCCAACCAGCAGGTCGCGACCACGATCCCGATCGACCAGCTCATCAAGACCCTGACGCCCGGCGTCTATGTTGTGACCGCCATCCGCGACGGCTCGACGCCCGAGGACGATGGTGAGCGCGCCACGCAATGGTTCAGCATTTCGGATATCGGGCTGTTCACGGTCAAGACCGACGCTGGCATGCTGGTCAGTGCGCGCTCGTTGCAAACGGCCGTGCCGATCAAGGATGTCGACGTTCGCCTGATCGCCCGCAGCAACGAGGTGCTGGCCTCCTATAAGACCGACCAGGACGGCCGGGTCATGATTCCCGGCGGCCTGTTGCGGGGCGAGAATGGCGACAGCCCGCGCGTTCTGGCCGCATCGCTGGCCCGTGGTGATTTCACGTGGCTGCAGATCGATGCGCCGGCGCTCGACCTCACGGATCTCGATACGAAGGGGCGGACCCCGCCCGGCGCGCTCGATGCCTTCTTATGGACCGATCGGGGCATCTATCGTCCGGGTGAGACCATCCATCTCGGAACGCTGCTGCGTGACGCAAAGGCGGCCCTCGTGCCGACCACGCCGCTGCTGCTGCATGTCGTGCGGCCCGACGGGATCGAGGTTGAAACCCTGAAGCCGGACCTTGCCACAGCAGGTGGCGGCTCGATCGACATCCACGTGCCGGATAATGCCTATAGCGGCGAATGGACCATTTGGGCCGGTGCCGGCGGGAAAGAGCATGTCGGCAGCGTCACAGTCTCGGTCCAGGATTTCGTGCCGCCGCGTCTCGAGGCGAAACTGGATGCCGCCGCAGGTCCGCTCGATGCCGCAGGGCCGATCCAAGCGAATGTGCAGGCCGATTATTTTTATGGCAGCCCCGGTGCCGCGCTGACCGGACAGGTCGAAGGCACGATCCAGGCCGCCAGCGCCCCGTTCAAGGGGTTTGAGGATTATCGCTTCGGGTTGGTGCAGGAACAGTTCCTGGCCAAATCACTCACGGCCCAAACCTTTACGACGGACGACAAAGGCCATGCGACCGTCACGCTGCAGGACGATGCAGCGCCCGACTCGACCTCGCCACTCGAGGTCGCTGTTCTGGCGACCGTCAACGACATTGATGGACGCGCCGTGACGGCCCAGGCGACGAGGCCGCTCCACACCGCAAATCGGTTCATCGGGGTTCGGACCACCTTTGGCTATGGCGTGGCGGAGGGAGCCGACGCGGACTTCGACGTCGCGTTGCTTGATCCGGTCGGAACGCCGATCGGATCGAGCAGTCTCAAGTGGGACCTCATCAAGGAGGATTACGACTACACCTACTTCTATCGCGACGGCCGCTGGCAATCCGAGGAGATCGTCAACGACGCGCGGCAGAATGGTGGCGAAGTGACGCTCGGCGCCGATGGGCGTGGCCACATCACCGCCCCTGTCACGAGCGGTCGATTCCGGCTCGAAGTCTATGATGCCGACGGGAAAACCGCGACCAGCGTCCGCTTCGGCGCGGGCTGGTGGGGCGGTGCGGAGGCCGACAATCGCAAGCCGGATGTGCTGCCGGTGACGATCGATGCGTCTGCCCCCGCCGGGACCATACGGGCCAGGGTCGAGCCGGCCTTTGCGGGCCGCGTGCTCGTGATGCTGGAGGGCAATGGCCTGCATCAGGTGCAGGAACTGACGATGGCGAAGGGCGGCGATACGGTGTCGTTCGACGCGGCCGATGTTCCGGCCAGTGGCGCCTACGTGCTGGCCGTTGCGATCTCCCCAGCCGGCGGGGTGGTGCCGCGTCTACCGGTTCGCGCGGTCGGCATCGGCTGGGTGCCGGGGGCGGCCGCGTCGCATCGGCTCGACGTCAGTCTTGGCGCGCCGGACAAGATTCAGCCGAAGTCGAAACTGGTCGTCGACGTGTCGGTCAAGGGCGCTCCGCGTGATCAGCCCGTCTATGTGACACTCGCGGCGGTCGACGAGGCGGTGCTCCGCATGACGAGTTTCGAGACGCCTGATGCAGCCGACCATTTCGTCGGCCGTCGGGAGCCAGGGTTCGAGCTGCGCGACATCTACGGGGTGCTGATCGATCCAGCCGGGCAGGCGGGGCGACTGGTGCAGGGCGGCGATGCCCGCGCCAAACTGCAGATGGGCGGTCTCGATGTGAAGACCTTCAAGACGGTCGCGCTGTTCCAAGGGCCCGTTCGGCTGGACGCCGACGGGCACGGCACCGTCACGCTCGATATTCCGGACTTCAGCGGCAGACTGCGGCTGATGGTGGTGGCCTGGACGGCGGATCGCTTTGGGCGGGCCGAACGGCCCGTCACGGTGCGGCCTCCCCTTCTGGCAGAACTCACCTTACCGCGCTTCCTCAGCCCTGGCGACAAGGCGCAGGCCCGCGTCATGCTGACGGATCTCGAAGCGCCGGAGCAGACCTATAAGGTGGCGTTCACGACCTCGGGCGCGCTTGCGCTCGACCGTGACGATGCGCTTTTCAAGGATGTGAAGCGCGACAAGCGCCGCTTCGTCGACCGGACCTTGACGGCGACCGGTGCACTCGGTGCGGGCCGTATCCACATGGTCGTCACGGGTGATGATGGCACGACCACGGAACGCGATTTCGAAATCGGCGTCCGCTCGCCAAATCCTTATGTGACGCAGCGCCAGATCCGCACGCTCGATCCGGGTCAGAAGCTCACGGCCGGCGACGCGCTGGGACAGGATCTCCTCCCCGGCACGGCGACCCTCGATCTGACGGTCTCGACCGTCCCGGCCTTCGATGTCCCCGGCCTCCTGGCTCAATTGCGCCGCTACCCCTACGGCTGCGCCGAACAAACCGTCAGCCGCGCCTTTCCCGAACTTTATGTCGCGAGCCTCGGCGGCGCGGTGAAAGCCGCGACCGGCGACAACGTGACGGGGCAGGGCGCCATCGCCCGGCTATTCTCCCTGCAGGCGGCCGATGGCAGCTTCGGCTATTGGTCGGCTTTCGACAGCGGCAATGCCTGGCTTACCGCCTATGTGGTCGATTTCCTGCAACATGCTGAAAAGCAGGGCTTGAACGTCCCTGAGAGCATGAAGACACGGGCGTTGACATGGCTGGCGGGGCGCTTCGCGACCGGCAGTGTCGATCCGATCGAGGTTGCGGGTAACAGCTACGCATCCGTCGTGCTCAGCCGGGCCGGCAAGCTCGACCTCTCGCAATTGCGCTACATGGCGTCCCGCACCGCCGATCACCTGCCGAGCGACATCGCGCGTGTGCAACTCGCGGCCGCGATGGCTCATGCGGGGGAGCGCGACCTCGCCGCTGGTTTGATGAAGGCCGCGCCGATCACGCGCGACCCGCACATCTACCTGAACGACTATGGCAGCGACCTGCGCGACAAGGCGATGGCCCTGTCGTTGGCCAACGAGGAAAAACTGCTGCCGCAAGCCGCCCTGATCAGCCAAGCGGCGGACCTCGCGCGCCGGACGGATGGGAAAGGGTACAGCAGCACGCAGGAAGACGCTTGGATGCTGCGGAGCGCCTTTGACCTCAAAAGCAAGACGCCGCTGAACGTCGATCTCGACGGCAAGGCTATCAGCGGCCGATCGAGCGCTCTCCTGACGATCCCGCTCGGCCAAGGCCGCACCGTGGACGTGGTCAACAAAGCGTCAGACATCGTCTATCTGTCTCTCGCCACGACCGGGGTTCCGGCGGGCCCGCAGCCCGCCGAAGCCAATGGCTTCACGATCCAGAGAAGCTATTTCCACCTCGACGGGAAGCCGGCCGATCTTGCCGACACGCATCAGAACGACGAACTCGTGATCGTGGTCGAGGGGGGCATGAGCGAGGGGTTGCAACGCAAGGTGCTGATCGTCGACATGCTTCCGGCTGGGTTGGAGCCCGGTAACGTGGGCTTGTCCGGCGATCGCGACGCGACGCAATTCGCCTGGCTGAAGGATGTGACGGAGCCAACCTTCACGGCCGTGCGCGACGACCGCTATCTTGCCGGCCTGGATCTCAGCGAGGGTTCGCGCGGCTTCAAGCTCGCCTATGTGGTTCGCGCCGTGACGCCCGGCCATTACGCGCGTCCCGGCGTTCAGGTCGAGGATATGTACGCGCCCTCGTATCATGCGCGGAGCGATGCCGGGGTGCTCGACGTTCAGGCGCCGCGCAAGCCGCAGTGAGCGGCGCAGACGCGGATCTGACCGGCCCAAAAGTCTGGGCCGGTCGATTGACGATCGGCGCTCTGGTGGTCGTCGCTTGCGTGTCGCTCGGTGTCCTGGCGCTCGATCGTCTGTTTCCACCGGATTTCACGCGTCTCGCCGAGACCTCGACTGCGGTGCTCGATCGGTCCGACGTGCCCTTGCGGGTCTTCACAACCAAGGGCGGACTCTGGCGCTTGCGGCCCGACCCCGACATGCTCTCGTCGACCTATCGAGACCTTCTCGTCGATATCGAAGACAAGCGATTCTGGTTCCACCCGGGTGTCGATCCGCTGGCGCTCGTCCGCGCCAGTCTGCAAGTGCTGACCAATGGCCGGGTGGTGTCGGGCGGATCCACCCTGACGATGCAGGTCGTGCGCCTCCTCGAGCCGCGGCCGCGCACGCTCCGGTCCAAGCTGATCGAGATCGTCCGGGCGATACAGCTCGAGACGCGGCTATCCAAGCGCGACATTCTCCAGATTTATCTGACGCTCGCGCCGATGGGCGGCAATGTCGAAGGCGTCAGGGCCGGAAGCCTGGCCTGGTTCGGCAAGGAGCCCTCCGCGCTGTCGGATGCTGAAGCGGCTTTGCTGGTTGCGCTGCCGCAGAACCCGACCGGCTTGCGGCCCGACCGGCGCGTCGGGGCCGCTGAAGCCGCGCGCGCCAAGGTGTTGCGGCGGGGCGCTGCCGATGGAATCGTGGCGAGGGGCTCGCTTCGCACCGCGATGCTGACGCCGGTGCCGACAATACGTCACGCCATGCCGGCCTTGGCGCCGCATCTCGCCGAGCAACTCGCCGGCACAGCTCCGGCCGGCGCCGCGGTGCGAACCACGATCGATCATGACCTGCAGGATGGGGCCGAACGCATTCTGGCTCAGGCGCTCGGCTCGTTGCCGCGTCCCGTCAATGTCGCGGCCATCATGGCCGATTGGCAGAGCGGCGAGGTGGTGGCTCGCGTCGGGAGCGGCGATTATTTCGATCGACGTCGCAGTGGCGCGATCGACCTCACGCAGGCGGTGCGTTCGCCGGGGTCGACACTGAAACCCTTCATCTACGGCATGGCCTTTGATGGACTATTGGCGCATCCCGCCAGTCTGGTCCGCGATGCCGCCACCCGGTTCGACGACTATGCGCCGCATAATTTCGATGGCGGCTTCAACGGCGACGTCACGGTCCGGCAGGCCCTTCAGATGTCGCTCAACCTTCCGGCCGTGGTGACGTTGCAACGCCTCGGGCCGCTCGTCTTTACCGAGCGGTTCAAGCAGGCCGGTCTGTCGCTTGCCTTCGGCGACACGGATGCGGCGCCGGGCCTGCCGGTCGCTCTCGGCGGCGCGGGAACGACGCTTCAGACTCTCGTGACCGCCTACGCCGCACTGGCCCGTGGGGGAGAGGTCAATCCCCTCACGACAACCCCGGGCGCTCCCCGCGCGTCCAGTGGCATCCTCATGGGTCGGGCGGCTGCCGATGCGGTCGTCGATATTCTATCCGACATGCCGCCGCCCGGTGGCTTCGGCGCACGCGCCGGGCGCATCGCCTTCAAGACAGGCACCTCCTACCGCTTTCGCGATGGCTGGGCGATCGGGTTCGATCAACACCACGCGATCGGCGTCTGGATGGGGCGGGCGGATGGGGGCACCTGCGCGGCCTGCGTCGGGGTCGCGGCGGCACAAATTCTGTTCCGCCTGTTCGATCTGCTGCCGCCCGATCCGATCGCGCGCCGCAGGCTCGAGCCGGTCTTTGCCGGGCCGCCCCCGCCCGCGTTGGTGCGGCTTGACGCGACGAGCGATCCGAACGGCGATCGCCCACGCATCAGCTTCCCGATCGAGGGTTCCCGTCTGCTCGTCGATGGCGATGCGGGCGCGGCGCCACAAAGTCCGGTAAAACTCTCGGCGCTTGGTGGTCAGCGTCCGTATCGTTGGCTGGTGGACGGTCAGCCGATCGAGAGCCGCAGCTTCGCACGCGAGGCGCTTTGGCGGCCGGAGGGGGAAGGATTCACGACCGTGACGGTGGTGGATGCCGCCGGACATAGTGATCGTGCGACAGTTCGGATTCTCGCGCGTCGCGCCGATCCGGTGGAGGAGGCCACCGGAATTGGCTCGTTGCATCAAGAACCATGAAAAGGTTTGAACCATAATTATCGAAAGCGATAGAAAAGCGACGTTCATCTTGTAAGAATAGCCTGAACTTACGCAGCGTCATGACGACGTTCGCCGGTCTGAACGAGGCTGAGGTCAGGACGTGCAGGATTCGAGCGTACTGACCGAGGAGGGCGATGTCCGACCACCGCGATCGCCTCGGGCGATCGAGGCGACGTTGAAGGACGCTCTCGACCGGATCGGCGCGTTTGCGCGCGACGTCTTCGACGTGCCGCTCGCCGTCGCGGGCTTTCTCGATTACCAACGGATCTGGCTATCTTCCCGGTGGGGCGTGGACGTCGATCCGTCTCCCCCGCTCTCGACCTTCTTCGATCCGGCGGCCGCCACCCAACAGGTTCAAACCATCGAGGATCTGCGGCAAAGCCGGTTCGCCGATCATCCCCTGGTGACCGGCGGGCCGCGTCTTCGATTTTATGCCGGAGTTCCGCTCGAATTGAAGCCGGGGTTTCCGATGGGCAATCTAAGCCTTGCCGGACCAGAACCGCGCGGGTTTGGCGAGAGAGAGGCCGTGCAATTGCAACGGCTCGCCGCGATGGCGGTGGATGCTCTGCGATCGCAACGCGCGTCCGCGCGGCTCGAGGTGGAGATTCGGCGTAGACGTCTGGGGCGGGTGGATCTGTGGCGACAGCGGCGCCAGCTTCGGCGGCAGCACGTGATGATCGACCTGACCGAGCGTATGGCGCATGTGGGCGGGTGGGATCTCGACCTGCAGACCGGCAGCCTCTTCTGGTCGGATGAGATCTACCGCATCAGCGAGGTGCCGATCGGTCGGGCGATTACGACCGATTTCGCCTTGTCGTTCTATCCCGGCGAAGAGCGGGGCAAGATCGCGGCCGCGATCGATCGGGCTGTCGCGTCGCTTGGCTCTTTCGATATCCAGACGCCGCTCGTGACCGCCAACAATACCAGGCGCTGGGTTCACATCAGGGGGGAGGCGGAGGTCGTCGGCGGCGTCGCGACGCGACTGATCGGCGTGCTCCAGGACATCACGAGCCACAAGGCAAGCGAGGCCCAACTTTGGCATGTCGCCAATCATGACACGCTGACCAACCTGCCCAACCGTGCCTTATTTCACGATCGTCTCGCCAAAGCGCTTCAATATGCGGAACGCCATGGCTGTATCGTGGCGTTGTTTCTCGTCAATCTCGATCGGCTGAAGGACATCAACGACAGCTTTGGCCATGACGCCGGCGACGCGGTGCTGCGCGCTCAGGCGCTGCGGTTGAACGAGGGCTTGCGCGCGTCCGACACCGTCGCGCGGCTCGGCGGGGACGAGTTCGCGGTCATTTTGACGGGGTTCCAGCAGCCGCACGATGTCGATCAACCGCTCGGTCGGCTTCTCGCCGCCTTGAACGCGCCGGTCGAGGTCGGCGGCCACCTGCTGATTTGTCACGCCAGCATCGGGGCGGCCGTGTTCCCCGACCATGAGCGGGACGCCGCCGCCTTGCTGAAAGCGGCGGATCTGGCACTCTATCGAGCGAAGACCGGCGGCCGAGCGCGCGCCGCCATGTTTTCGCCCGCGATCCGGCTCGAGCGCGATCATCAAATGACGATCCTTGCGACCGTTCGATCTGCCGTCGCCGACGGGCGCGTCGAGCCCTTCTATCAACCGATCATCTCGCTCAAAACCGGGGTGATCCACGGTTTCGAGGCTCTGCTCCGCTGGCGAGACCCGACGTCGGGCTTTCAGCCGCCGGGCTCGATCATGTCGGTCTTCGACGATCCCGATCTCTCTCTCATGCTGGGTGACTGCATGGTGGAGCGTGCGACAGCCGACATGGGCCGGTGGCACGCGGCCGGATTGCCGTTTGGCCGCGTTGGATTGAACGTTTCCGAATTCGAGTTTCGCCGCACGGGCCTTGTGACGCGGCTGCGACAAGCCGTCGAGGCGCACGGCCTCAAGACGTCGCATCTCGTGATCGAGGTGACCGAGACGGTGCTGCTCAGCAAGGATATCGCGGTGGCCGAGGCCGTCCTGCAAGGCCTACGCGACGCCGGCATCACCATCGCGCTCGATGATTTTGGAACGGGTCACGCCTCTCTGAGCCATCTTCAGCAAATCCCGGTCGACCTGCTCAAGGTCGACCATTCCTTCATGCGCGATATCCCGGCACGGCACGATAACGTCGCGATCGTCTCGGCCGTCATCGGTCTTGCTGAAAGTCTCGGGCTCGACGTCGTGGCCGAAGGCATCGAGACCGCCGAGCAATTGCGCTTCCTTCGGACGCTCGGCTGCCCGCGCGGGCAGGGCTTCCTGTTCCAACCCGCGATGCCGGCCAGCGAGGTGCCGGCCTTTCTGGCCGCATGGCCTAGGCGCTGGGAGGCCCTGATGCGGATCGAGGCCGCGGCTTGAGCCGGTGATGTCGGTCGCGCCTCGGCGACAGGCCGCGCCTCAATGACCCGCGACGGCCTCATTCTCCTGAACGATGCTGTGGCGTGCGAACAACCGCCCCTTCTCGGCAAAGGCGACACAGGCAAGTGCCGCAAGACCAAGCGCCGCGAAACCGACCGTGATCGGCACCACCGTGCCATCGAATTGCTGTCCGATGTAGAAGCCGAGCAGCGCACCCCCGAGCGTCGTGACGAAGCCCTGGACTGAGGAGCCGGTGCCGGCGAGATGGCCGAGTGGCCCCATGGCGAGCGAGCCGAAGTTGGAGACCACGAGCCCGAAGCCGAACATCATCGCGGCCTGCAGGATGGTGAAACTCCAGATCGTCTCGAGACCGCAGATCGCGACCAGCGCATGGACGACCGCGAAAAAGATGTAACCCAGCAGTGCGACGTGGGAGACGCGACGTGTCCCGAGCCGCCCGACGATCCGTGCGTTGAGCAGCGACGACAGCGCCATGAACAGCGCGATCAGGGCGAAGATGGCGGTAAACAGGCGAGGAGCCTGGAACACCTCGCCGAACACCTGTTGGGCCGAGTTGATGAAGCCGAACAGCCCGCCCAGCATCATGGTCATGGCCAACATGTAGCCGACCGCAGTCCGGTTGGTGAGGGCGGCGCGGTAGGCGGCCCAGACCCGGTGGATTTCGATTGGGATCCGGTCGTTTGGATGCAGCGTTTCGCGCAACCGCAGCGTCGACCAGAGCATCACGGTCAGTCCGAACAAGGCGAGGGCGCCGAAGATCCACCGCCATGGCCCGACCAGCATGATCAATTGCCCAAGCGAGGGGGCGATGATCGGCACGGCCAGGAATACGATGAACGAGAAGGACATCACGCGCGCCATCTGGCTGCCCGAGTAGCAATCGCGGACAATCGAGACGGCGAGCACGCGCGTCGCGGCCGAGCCAACGCCCTGTAAGGCTCGCGCGATCAGCATGGTCTCCAGCGAGGTGGCGAGCGCCGCCGCGATGCTACACACGACGTAGATCGAGATGCCGGTCAGGAGGACGGGCTTGCGTCCGAAGCGGTCCGCCAAGGTGCCGTAAAAAATCTGCGCGCTACCGAACCCGATCAAATAGGCCGTGACGATCCATTGCTGCTGGTTGGGGTGCGACAGGCCCAGCGAGTGGGCGATGGTCGGAAGCGCCGGAAGCATGGAGTCGATCGCGAGAGCGTTGATGGCCATGAGCGCGGCCACAAGGCCAATGAATTGGCGCGAGCCCATACCAGGGTCGGAAGGCGTCGAAGGTGCAGCCATCACCGTCATGCGGGAGTGTCTTTCGATGTGCCGACGCGAAGCGTGAACGCCTGAACGTTGCGGTCGCGTGCGGATGGTCTCGAATCATGCTGGTTGGCCGGTCACCGCGGCTCGAGCGTGATGTGTCGAGCGCCCGACAGGCTTTCCAGGATGTTCGAGAGACCGTGTTCAACCATGATTCGGGCCGTTGCGACACCCGCTTTTCAGGGTCTTTTCTTAGACGGAGGGGGTCGGCTTTCGCTTGCTTCGGCGGCTCCAGGCCCACAGCCCCGCTGCGATCCCGAGCGTGATCAAGCCCGCGAGAAGCACCGATTCGGGTGTCGCGTCGAGCCGCTCGAACCATTGCGTGTAGAAGTGGATTGCGCCGAATACCGCCGCCACGGTCAGGACCCAGCGGCGATTGCGCCGCGCCGCCCAGATCGCGACACCGATGAGGGCGAGCGCCCAGCCGACCGAGAATAACACGGCGGGAAGGACCGTCGATTGCTCGTCGGAGGCGGCGCTCCGATGCAGCCAATCGAGATTGTCGCCCCACAGCGATCCGACCCAGAAGCCGAAATTGACGAGAAGCAAGGACGTGCGGGCCGCCAGAAGGGCCAGCCGCTCGAAGGCGGGCGGGAGATGCGTCGCCAGCCGGTCGGCGACAAGCGCGAGCGCCGCGAAGACGACGATCGTCAAACTTGGTTGCTGCACGACGAGACCGTAGCTGGCATGCGAATAGCTTCCGGCCCCGCCCAGCGCGCCAGCCAGCGCTAGGACGCTGGCAGCGATCAGCAGACCGCTTTCGGTGAAACCCGCCGCGACCGCCAGGAGAAGCGCGACCAGCACGAAGGCGGGGGGTGAACCGCCGGCTTCGACCAGGAGACTGCCGGACAACAAAAGAGCGCCGACCAGAATGCAGATGGTGGCCAGCATTGCCAAAGGCGCGCGTGGCCGGAGTGCCAAGCCTAATCCGGTGATGACGATGCCCAGCGCCACGGCGGTGGCAATGCTTGGCGCCAGCGCGAGCGTTGCGCCGCCGACCGCCACCACCCCGAAAGCGACAAGCAGATTGAGCGCCATCGACCCGGTCTCTCGCTCGGACAGGCGCATCAATTTATCGTATTCGTCAGCCGTGATCTTGCCCTCGTGGCGCAATCGCGTCAGATCAAGCAGGACTTTCATCGATGCCACCTCGTCATCCGCTGTCGGGGTCGGCGTTGACGGCGATCAATCAGCGGGAACGCTTTCGATCGCCTTCGCCAGTCTCTCGGACGCGACCGGCGGTCGGAGTTCGTCACGCATAAGGAAGAAACGATGTTTGGTCGCATGACCTGTCTCGCTGCCGCTCTGGCTATCGCCTCGACCACCGTCGCCTTCGCGGACGCGCGCGGCACCAAGAGCCAGCAGGACGCCTGTCAAGCCGATGTGTTCAAGGTGTGTAACGATGCGGTGCCGGACGAAAAGCAGATCGTCGAGTGTCTCAACAAGAATCTGGCGAAGCTCAGCTTCAAATGCCAGCTGCTGATCGAGCCGGATCCGGCTAAGCGCACCAAGGAGTTCTGAACCGCCGCCCGGTCAGTCGCCCGCCGGCACGCGCGGGTGATCCCAATGCCACTCCATCACTTCACAATTGGCGAGCCATCGCCCGGTGAGGTGGTGGAAAAACGTGCCATGCCCGACGAGCGCGATCGTGGCTTCCCGGCGGGTCTTGAGGGCGGTGACGAACTGCTCCATGCGGGCCATCATGACCTCGAGCGGCTCGACCGTGATGCCGCGTCCATCGGGCTCTCCCTCGGCATGCCACCAGGTCGTAGGAAGGTGATCGAGCGTGAGGGTCGGGAATTCAGCCATCAGCAAATCAGGCGAGCGCCCCTGATCGCAGGAGCTTTCCAGCCGCTCGCGATGCAACGTTTCGACGATGATGGCGGGGCGCGAGGGATGTTGACCGAAAATACCGAGCGAGGTCTGCATCGCGCGCGTCAGCGGTGTCGTCAGCACGACGTCTACGGGCGTGTCGCGGAGCTGCAGGCGTGCGGCTTCGACCTGTGCGTGTCCGCGTTCGGTCAAAGGCGCGTCGAACAGCATCGGATCGACGCCATCATTCGCATAGGCCGCATTGAAGGTGGATTCGCCATGGCGAATGCAAAGGATTCGAGGGTCGCTCATGGCCGCACGACCTACCGGCTTGGCTGCCGCCGCGCAAGCCTTGCGGAGGAGGTTGCGGCGTCCCGCGTCGCTTGTGGCGCACTCTGATCTGGGCTAGAGCGCCTCACCTGATCAGCGACACTCCGGCGGTCCTCGATACCCATTTGCATCATCCCCTCGCCTTTGATCTGACCCGCATGTTCGTCGGCGCTGCGGGGAGCACGCCGCGCGGCATCGACCGTGTCGATATGGGCTACGCGACCCGCATCTTCGGCGAACCGGGCGGCCGGAACGTCGGGCTGGTGCCGGCGCTCAGCCGAATGGGGGTGCTGACGGCCAAAGAGGCTGGCCGCCTCGCCGGGACGGTCGAGCGCTATTGGCGCGAGACGCGGCCGCCCGGTGACGATCGCAAGCTGGCTTGGCTCAAGGCGCGGCTTGCCGGCGACCTTGGACCGACGAATCGATTACTCACACGCGACGGCTCGGGAGCGGCCCCCAGCAGCAGCGCCGTCTTGCGCTACACTCGCCTGTTGCTGAATGCCCGCATGTCGCCGCTTCGCTTTGCCAGCGCCGCGGTTCCGCAGGGCGCGGTCTATGTCAACACCGGCCAGATCCTACTCGGGTGGGACTGGTTTTTCACATGGCTCGACCATCGCCCCGACGTGAAGCCCGTGCTGATGCTGCATGACCTCATCCCGATGCTTTATCCGGAATATTCCGGACCGATCCTTTCGCGCCATCATGCGCGGGGGCTACGGATGGCCGCGAAACGCGCCACGGCCCTCATCGCGACCAGTCATGCCGCAGCGGACGAGATCCGCGACGGCCTCGTGGCGCTCGGTCGGCACGACATGCCGATCCATGTCGTGCCGCTTCCGGTGAGCGAGAGCCTGCTCGGCGGCGATGCGACGTCCGAGCCTGTCTCCTCGACACCTTATTTCGTGACGGTCGGCAATATCGACCAGCGCAAAAACCATATCCTGTTGCTCCAGGTGTGGCGCGACATGCTGCAGCGTGGGGCGCCGCTGCCGAAGCTCGTCATCGTCGGGTCGCGCGGTTTGCGGACTCAAGGCGTGATCGATCTCCTCGAACGCTGCCCCGGCCTCGGCGCGCATGTGATCGAGGTCAATGGACTGACATCGCAGGCGATGCGGGAGGTCGTGCGCGGCGCCCGGGCCTTGCTGATGCCCTCGTTCACGGAAGGGTTCGGCCTGCCGATCGTCGAAGCCTTGGCGCTCGGCACGCCGGTGATCGCGTCGGATATTGCGGCGCATCGCGAAGTCGGCGGCGCGACCAGCGTCTATCTCGAGCCGCTCGATGGTCCGGGCTGGCGGGACGAGATCCTGCGGCGCGCTGCCGAGAGCGCCGCCGACCTGATGGCGCGGCGTGCGCGGCTGAGCGGCCCGGCCACGCAGACCTGGACCTCCTACTTCGACGACGTCCTGCCCTTCTTGCATGATCTCTGAGGCGATCGCCCGATGAGCCTTCCGATCATCCTCGACGCCACGGGCGTGCCGCCATCGTCGGCGCGGTTTGCGGCGCTCGCCTCGGCGCTGCGGCCTCACGCGATTCTGATCCGGACACGCCGAGGGCTCGAAGCCGTGCCGCCGGATGTCGCGTCGGACGCGCCGGTTCAGGAGGGCGACGCAGCCTTCATGGCGATTCGCGCGTGGCTGCTCGCCTCGGGACCGCTCGGCTCCAATGTCGCCTCTACACGATCGTCGCCCCGCCCGGGGTGGGCCGCGCGTGGTCGGTTGCGTCTCGCCGCTCTCGCGACGCGGCGTCTTGCGCCGGTCGACGTGCCGGAAGAGGGAATCCTGCTCAAGATCGGTCTTTCGGGATGGGACGATCCGGCGCTGGCGTCGTGGTTGGCGGGCCACCCTGGCATTTGGCCTGTCTGCCTCGCGACCCGCATCTGGCAGCTCGATTTCCCCGAATATGAGGCGGCCGAGACCATCGCGACGCTCCCTGCCTCGGTGCAGGCCATGACGCGGCTCGCGCGACGCCTCGTGGTGCCGACCGACATCGCGGGCGCCCGATTGTCGTCCGCTCTCGGCGCCGCGTCACCGCCGTTGACTGTTCTGCCGACCCCATCGCGATTGGCCGGGTCTGCGACAACCGGCGTCGATCCGGCCTTGGCGGGGACGCCCTACCTGCTCGCGGTCGATCGGCTCGAAGCGCGGGGCAACATCCTGATGCTGCTCGGGATCTGGCGCGATCTTGTGCGGTCTGGCGCCGCTGTGCCGAAGCTGGTGCTGGCGGGCAGACGCGGCGCCCAAATCCAGGAACTTAAGCCGATGCTGGATTGGAACGAGACCAACCGGCCGTTTGTGCGTGAGGCGCCGGGCTTGACGGCGGACGGCCTGCGGACCTTGACCTTGGGGGCTCGCGCGATCCTGTCGCCGAGCTTCGCGCCGGGCAGCGCGGCCTTTGAGCGCGATGCGCTCGGCATGGGAGTACCGGTGCTCGCGGCGGATGCGCCGACATTTTGCGCGGGTCTTGGGACGCGCGCGGTGCTTCTCGATCCGATCGACGGGCCCGCCTGGCGCAACGCGATTCTTGCGGCAATGACGGTGTCGCGACCACCCGCCGACGGAACCGAGCCAACGTCCTGGGCCGATTATGCCTCGCAACTGCGGGCGATGCTCGGTCGAGCGCGATCGAACCGATCAGAAATCGCTCGTTAGACCTTTGATTTCCCAGTCGCCATAACGCACCGGTTCGAGGCCGCCGCGACCTGCCTCCTCAGGCGGGAGATCGATCGGCGGCGTGGCGCGGCGGGCTTCCGCCTCGGCCAAAGCCCGACGTGCCGCAGGCGACAGGATCTTTTGGATTACCGGCTCCGCCGGCTCGACGTCGGATGTCGGCTCCGTGCCGTTTTTGGGGCTGTTCATCACGCTTCCACCCACTTTTGGGATCAAACTGATTCATTCGAGACTTTGCAGTCACGACCACTGTCGCTCACATAGGGCGTCGCGTGCCGTTCTGTCACTGGCGCGACCCTCGCATGGGCGGTTCTGGCGCGTCGTTCTGCGGTCGAGGCGCATCGATCGAAGGCGGGGAACGTCGTTTGGTCGTCGTCTGGTTGGGTCGGATGAATGACGAATCCACGGTCGCCGACCGTGGGATGAAGGATGCAATGAATAAACCGACGGGTCCGCAGAACATCACCGGCGACCGGGCCAAGCCGCGGTCTGGATCTCGAGCCGGGTCCTGGGCGAAGCCGGCCGCCGCGCCTGTCGAGCACCCACCCGGTTTGCCGGCCCGCCTGATCGCCGCCGCGATCCTGGCCGACGTGATCGGCGCCGGACATGGGTTCGACGAGGCCTTTGGCAGCGAGACCACGCAGTCCAAGCTCAACGCGTTGGAACCGCGCGACCGCGCCCTGGTGCGCTCGATCGTGGTCGTGTCGCTGCGTCGCCTCGGCACCATCCGTAAGGCGCTTGCGGCGTTTCTCGAGCGCGGGCTGCCCAAGCGGAGCGGCAACCTCGAGTGGTTTCTCGTCGTGACGGCGGCGCAGATCATGTTCCTCGACGTGCCGGATCACGCGGCCGTCAATCTCTGCGTCCTCGCGGTGCGGACCGACCCGAAAAGTCAGCCCTTCGCGGCGCTCGCCAATGCGGTGGCGCGTAATCTCGCCCGGGCGCCCGAAGGCCCCGCCGACCTCGACCCGTTTGCCGATACGCCCGCTTGGCTGGCCGCGCGTTGGAGGCAGACCTATGGGGATGCGAAAGCCACCGCGATCGCGCTGGCGCATCGCATCGAGCCCTCGCTCGACATCACCGTCAAGGCCGATGTCGCGCGCTGGACCGAAGCGCTCGAGGCGACGCGCCTGCCGAACGGCTCCCTTCGCCTCACCAGCCATGTGCCGGTCCCGGACCTCGCCGGCTACGCCGATGGGGAATGGTGGGTGCAGGATGCGGCCGCCTCGCTGCCGGCGCGGCTGCTGCGCGTCGAGGCGGGGCAGCGGGTCGCCGATCTCTGTGCCGCGCCGGGTGGCAAGACCGCGCAATTGATCGCGGCAGGCGGCCATGTTGTGGCGGTCGATCGCTCGGCCGAGCGGCTCAAGCGCCTCGCCGTCAACCTCGAACGGCTGGGCATGAGTGCCGAGACGGAGGTGGCCGATGTCGCGGGTTTTTCCGCCGAGCCCTTCGACGCGATCCTGCTCGATGCGCCGTGTTCGGCGACCGGAACGATCCGCCGTCACCCCGATGTGGCCTGGACCAAGCGCGCCTCGGATATCGTGTCGCTGGCGGCCTTGCAGACCCGCATGATTGATCGGGCGCTCGGGTTGCTGAAGCCCGGCGGCACGCTCGTCTATTGCGTCTGCTCGCTGGAGCCTGAGGAGGGCGAAGCGCAGATCGCCAGCCTGTTGCGGCGCAACCCGGATGTGGCGCGCGTGCCCATCACGGCCGATGAGGTCGGCGGTTGGTCCGATTGCGTGACGCCGGCCGGCGACCTTCGCACGCTGCCGTTTTTTTCGGTGCTCGACGAGCCGCCGCTCGTGGGGCTCGACGGGTTCTTCGCGGCTCGCCTCGTCCGCAAAGCCTGAGGCTCGTCGGGCCAAGCCTCGGCGTCGGTGTCGCACCGCGCGATCCTGGCCTGTCATAACCCTGTCGTGCTGAATGCTTCCCTTGCGTCACCGCGCCGACCTTAGAGGTCGGCCCGGACCGACCGATCGATCGATCGGATCGTCGCGGTGGAAGGCCAAGCCCATGAGTGATGACGGACTGACGCCGCGCCAGACGCTTCTGGTCTGGTCGCTGCTTGGCCAAAAAGGTCAGGCCCTTCAAGGCGCGATCCTGCCCGAGGTCGCGAAAGCCGATCGTGAGCAGCTTGAAGCGCGGCGCCTGATCAAAGTCAGCAGGCAGGCCCGTGGCGCGCTGCTGCTGCAGCTCGACGACAAGGGGTGGGCATGGGCGGCCGCGCATCTGACCGACGCCGTGCCGCCGGCCTATCAGGTGCTGCGGGCTTGGCTCGGCCTGCTGTCGGCCCACCTCGAGCAGCATGGCGAAACCCTGGCCGAATTCGTCGGCCCCTTGCCCGAGGCGGCCGAGCCACTGCCGAAATCCCCGCGCGCGGCGGGTCGATCGGGGTCGGCGCGAGCGCTGACGCCCGTCGGGATGCGGCGCAAGATCGGTCAAGCCTATCTGGCGATCACGGGCGGCAAGACCGGCGAAAGTGCGCCGCTTCGTGATATTCGCGCCCATCTCTCGGCCTTCGATCGCGCGACCGTGGACGACGCCTTTGGGCGCATCCTGGCGGGGGACAAAAAGGCGCGGCTGATGCGGATCAACAATCCGAATGCGCTGACGGCCGCCGATCGCGAGGCCGCTTACGATCCCGCCGGCGAACCCTTTCACGTTCTCTGGATCATGCCATGAGCCTCGCTCTCGACGCCCTGCGCGATGCCGATTTCGGTTGGCTCCGATCACTCGAAAGCGTCTGGAGCGATGCCGATACGACGGTTGGCGGACCCAACGAAGCTCTGCTCGACAGCCTCGTCGCGGATTTCTTCCGAAAGACGAAAGAGACCTCGACCAAGCCGCCCGGTCACGTATTGGTTGGAGCAGCCGGGATTGGCAAGACGCATCTGGTCGGCACCTTGCGCCGACGCACCTGGGACGGGGGCGGCTGGTTCGTGCTGCTCGACATTCTCGGCGTCACGGATTTCTGGAAGAGCGCCGCGCTGAGTTTCCTGACATCCCTGTTGCAGGAGATGCCGGATGGGCGCCGCCAGCATGAGGCGGTGCTGGCCGGGGTCGCGCGCCGATTTCAGATCGAGCGACAGGTCCATGAGGCCTTCGAAACCCCGAATATCGATCCAAGCAAGATCGTCGATCTTCTGGTGGGTGGCTTGATGCGAGGCGATCGCGTCAATGCGCTGCGGCATCAGGACGTGTTCCGAGCCTTGGCGCTGCTCCGGTCCAACCATGCCGGCACCATGAGCTTCGCGCATAGCTGGCTGCAAGGTTACGAGGCCGAGGAAGACACCGGGCGGAAGCTCGGCTTCAAAGGCGCGCCTCCGACCCATGTCGAACTGGTGCGCGGCATGTCCTGGATCATGAGTCTTGCCGGCCCGACGCTGGTCGCTGTCGATCAGATCGACAGTATCGTCATTCCGAGCAATATGTTTCAGCACCGCCTCAGCGAGGACGGTCGTCCGGCGCAACCGATCGGCGAGGTGCTGGCGGCGGGGCTGCTGGAGCTCTACGACGTCCTCCACCGCAGCATGACGGTCGTCACGTGCCTCTACGATTCCTGGGAGCGCATCAAGGCTCACGCGCTTGACTCTGCCGTGCATCGCTTTCAACCGCAGACGGCTTTGCTCGGCATGGGCGACCGCGCCCACATCGAAAACCTGATCGTCAGCCGGTTGACGCCGGCCTATGCGGCCGTGGCGTTCACGCCCGCCTTTCCGTCCTGGCCGTTCAGCAAGGCCGCGATCGACAATGCGACGGGGCGCGGAATGACGCCTCGCGCCATCCTGATGCGCTGCGACGCTTTCCGCCGCCACTGTATCGACGAGGCGCGCATCGAGCTCTGCGACATTCTTCTCCCGGTCGTGCCGAAAGCCGATCAGTTGATAGAAGACACCGGGCCGCAGACGCCGCTCTTCGATCTCGAGGCGATGCGCCGGCAGGTCGATATCGCCGGCCTGATCCAGAATGACGACGATGGCGAGTTCGGTCGCCTGCTGCGCGGCGTCTTTGGTCTCTACGCCGTGCAGATCGATCCGGACGAGGCGATCGACGTGGAAGCCAAAGGTGATTCCGCGCAGCGGACGCCGCCCCTGCACGGCAGGCTGACTTTCACGTTCCATGCCGAAAGCGACCGGGAGCGGCACTATTGCTACCGCGCTCTCGAACATACCAATGCCAATGCGTTCCAGTCGCGGTTGAGGGCTGCTTTGACCGCATCGGGGATTACGGCCGACATGGCCGACCGCCGTCTGCTCATCATTCGAAAAGCTCCGGTACCGGGTGGCGTGAAGACCCGGCAGATGGTCGAGGTCTTCACGAAAGCAGGGGGCTGCATCATCGATCCGAGCGAGGATGATCTGCTGACTTTCGTGGCGCTTCGCCAATTGCGCGACGAGGCAGCCAACCATCGCAAACGCAACGAATTCGATACCTGGCTGCGTGCCACCAAGCCGCTCTGCGACACGGCGTTCTTCAAACAAGCGGGTCTTTGCCCGCCGCCGGGGACATCGGTCTCGGACGTGATGGATGCGATGCCGGCTCCTCCGGTCGAGGCCTTAGAGCTCGAGCATGTCGCAGAAGCGGTTTCGCCCGTCGCCGCACCGTTGACCGAGCCGAAACGTCCGACAAAACGCGCGGTTGCGCCGCCCTTGGTCGCGGTTCCGCCGACCGCCATCGTGATCGGTCATCGCATGGCGGTGGGTGGCGAGGCCGTCAGCCTGCCGCTCGCGCTGCTGCCGCGCCACACTGCGATCATCGCGGGGACGGGGTCGGGCAAGACGGTGTTGCTGCGTCGGTTGATCGAGGAGGCCGCTCTCGCTGGAATCCCGGCTATCGTGATCGATCCGAACAATGATCTGTCGCGGCTCGGTGACCCGTGGCCGGAGCGGCCGGGCAGCTTCACGCCCGATGACGACGAGAAGGCGGCTCGCTATCGCGAGACGGTCGAGGTCGTGGTCTGGACGCCCGGGGTCCGGGCCGGCAACCCGCTGTTCCTGTCGGTGCTGCCGGATTTTTCCGGTCTCGGCGATAATTTGGACGAACGCGATCAGGCCTGCGAGATGGCAACCGAGACTGTCGCCCCGTTGGCGGGCGCGAAGAACGGGTTGCAAAGAGGCGTCCTGGCCGATGCCATGCGCTATTTCGCCGGGCAGGGCGGCGGCGATCTGAAGGCCATGACAACGCTGCTCACCGATCTCCCGGACGGCATCAGCGAGATCGGCAATGCCGCAAAATTGGCGGCCGGCATGGCCGACCAGCTTCATGCGGCCGTTGCGACCAATCCGCTGCTGCGGGTCGATGGTCCGGTGCTCGATCCGAAACTTCTGTTCAACGGGCCCGATGCCGGCCGCACGCGGATCTCCGTCATCAATCTATCTGGATTGGCGTCCGATGCCGCGCGCGAGGATTTCGTGAACCGGCTGCAGATGACGCTGTTCAGCTGGATCAAGAAGAACCCGTCGCCGACCGGGCGTCTCTATGCGATCGACGAGGCGCAGAACTTCATGCCATCGGCCCATGCCGCGATCAGCCGCGGCAGTGCCGTCCGGCTCTTCGCGCAGGCGCGTAAATATGGGCTCGGCATGGTGGTGGCGACCCAGGCCCCGAAGGGGATCGACAATAAAATCGTGTCGAATTGCACGACACAATTTTTCGGCAAGCAGAATTCCCCGACCGACATCGGCAGCGTGAAGGATCTGATCGCCGGCAAGGGCGGCGCAGCCGACGATGTGGCCAGACTGGCCATGGGCGAATTCTACTTCGCCTCGGAAAAGTCAGGCAAGCCGGCCAAGATCAGGACACCGATCTGCCTCAGCTACCATCCCGCCAATCCGCCCACGCCGGAGGAGGTCGTGGTTCAAGCCAAGCGCTCGGTTCGCTGACCAAACCCCATGACCCCGGCCGTGTCGTTGCTCGCGGGCGGGTCGGCCGTGTTATAGAAGGGGCCTTCAGACTCTGGCCCGGCGTGACGGATGCAGACAAGCCCTTCCTTCGTGCCGCAACGGTCCACCTTGGTGGCGCTGCTGGTGGCCGGCGCGTTTTTCATGGAAAATCTCGACGGCACCGTGATCGCGACGGCGCTGCCGCAGATGGCGAAAAGCTTTGGCACGACGCCGGGGTCGCTCGCGATCGGCATGACGGCTTATCTGCTCACCGTCGCGGTCTTCATTCCCGCCAGCGGCTGGGTGGCGGACCGCTACGGCGCCCGTCCTGTCTTCGCGAGCGCGGTCGCGCTGTTCACCATCGCCTCGATCCTGTGCGGCCTCAGCATCGACACGCTGACCTTCACCCTGGCGCGGATCCTCCAAGGGGCCGCCGGGGCACTGATGACGCCTGTAGGTCGGCTTGTCGTGCTGCGCGGCACAGCCAAGCAGGACCTGATGCGCGCCATCGCGACGCTCACCTGGCCGGCCCTGACGGCGCCGGTGCTCGGGCCGCCGCTCGGCGGGTTCATCACCACGGTAGCGTCCTGGCGCTGGATCTTCTTCATCAACGTGCCGATCGGGATCATGGGGCTGGGGCTCGCGCTCCGATTGATCGAGGCTGGGCGGGACGAAGCTCGTCGCCCCTTCGACGCGCTCGGCTTCGTGCTCAACGGGTCTTGCCTTGCGTCGCTGCTCTATGCCTTGGAGCGCTTCGGGCAGACGGGAGGCGATTGGCGGATCGCCTCGCTGTTTCTCATCGCCAGCCTCACGCTTGGCACGCTGGCCTTGCGGCGTGCCCGCACTCACCCGCATCCCCTGGTGTCGCTCGAGGCGTTCCGGGTGCCGAGCTTCCGCGTCACCATGGATGGAGGCCTGATCGCGCGGATCACCATCAGCACCATGCCGTTTCTTCTGCCCCTGCTGTTCCAGGTCGGGCTCGGGCGGGATGCGTTCACGTCGGGCCTGTTGGTGTTGTGGTATGGCGCCGCCAATCTCGCCATCAAACCCCTTACGACGCCGATCCTGCGGCGCTTCGGCTTTCGTACCGTGCTGCTGGCCAACACGGTCATCAGCGCGAGTTCGATCGCGGCCTGCGCCATGATCGACCGCTCGATACCGATCGCCGTCATCGTGCTGGTCTTGATGGTCGCCGGCGCCAGCCGCTCGATGCAATTCACCGCCTTGAACACGCTGGCATTCGCTGAGCTCGAGCCCGGCCAGACCGGCCCCGCCAACACGTTATTCAACATGGCGTTTCAGTTGGCGCTGGGGATGGGCGTCGCCTTCGGCGCGATCGTTCTGCGGATCGCTGAGGCGCTTCCGGCAGGGCAGGGTGCCGACCCGAGCGGCCCGTTCCGGCTCTGCTTTGCGATTATTGGTCTGGTGGCTCTCACGGCGCTTCCGGCTTTCGCGCGCTTGCGGCGCGATGCGGGGCAGGCCGTCAGCCAGCATCGGGCTGCGGCGACCCGGTGAGCAATCGGGCCGCCATCATCGGCGTCGCCCAATCGACAAGGTCCTCGGCTGAAGCCCGGTTGGCAAAACCCAGCCGGCATGCTCTGGTCAAGTCTATTCACTGACTAGGCTTTGCAGCCGCATCAGAGCCAATGGAAGCCCGCATGATACAAATCGGACAGATTGCCCCCGACTTCACGGCCGACACGACCCAGGGCCGGATCAGCTTTCATGACTGGATCGGCGACGGATACGCGATCCTTTTTTCGCATCCGAAGACATTCACGCCGGTCTGCACGACCGAACTCGGCATGGTCGCGAAGCTGACGCCCGACTTCGCTAAGCGCAACACCAAGGTGATCGGCCTGTCGGTCGATCCCGTCGAGTCGCATGATCGCTGGGCGGCCGACATCGAACGGACGCAGGGCGCGGCCGTGACCTACCCCTTGATCGGAGACGCCGATCTTGCCGTCTCGAAGCTCTACGGCATGCTACCGGCCGATACGGACGGCACGTCCGAGGGTCGCACCGCCGCCACCAATGCCACAGTCCGCACCGTGTTCATCATCGGGCCCGACAAGCGTGTGAAGCTGTCCTTGGCTTATCCGATGTCGACCGGGCGCAACTTCGCCGAGATCATGCGGGCGCTCGATTCGATCCAGCTGACGGCCGCCCACAAGGTGGCAACGCCGGTCGATTGGCAGCCGGGCGAGGACGTCATCATCGCCGGTTCAGTGTCCGACGAAGACGCCAAAAAGGCTTATCCGGGCGGTTGGGACGCGCCCGCACCCTACCTCCGCATCGTACCTCAGCCGACCTGATCCGGGCGAAACCGCTTCGACAGAAACCGTGACCCGCGTAGACCGAACCGCCACGGCGTGTCGGCTCCGCGCGTGATGCCGATGCGCGGCCCAGAGACGATGTCGAGCGCGTTGTCGTTGGGGATCAGGGTGAAGGGGGGCTGGTCGAGCGATCGGCCATTGAGCGCGGCCGTGATGCCGAGGGCCTGACTGAGCCGTCCCGGCCCGCTGCAGAGGAGCGTCACGGCCTCGTTGCCACGGCGCACCCGCATCTCGTCCAAGCCCATCGTGGGTTCGATGGCGCGCAACAACACGGCGCTCCCTGGGCGGCAGACAAGATTGACGCACCAGTGGATGCCGTAGGAGCGGTACACGTAAGCGTGACCGGGCGGCCCAAACATGGCGGCGTTGCGTCCGGTCTCGCCGCGAAAACTATGTGAGGCGGGATCGTCCCGGTCATAGGCTTCAGCCTCGACGATCAGCCCGCCGACGCCGTCGACCAGAAAAGTGGCCCCGATGACGGATCGGCCCACCTCTTCGGCGGCCCGATCAAACATCTTGACGACGTCGCGCGCGGCGTTGGCCGGGAGCGACGCCATCGCTGGATGATCCAGCCTCAGGGCTGGGCGGGCGCGGCCGGCATGCCCGCATCGGCTTGCGGTCCAGACGCTTTGGCCTGCGGCGCTGCGGCCGATGGCGCCGTCCCGGACGGATCGTTGAAGAACCTAAAGAAATTCGACGACGGCGAGAGAACCAGCCGCGTGTCACCCGCTTTCAAGCCAGTCGCATAAGCCTGCATGGAGCGATAAAACGCGAAAAATCCTGGGTCTTTGCCGTAAGCCTCGGCGAAGATCTTGTTTCGAGCGGCATCGCCTTCACCACGCGTCTGGTCGGCTTGTCGTTGCGCTTCAGCCTTGATGACGACGACGTCACGATCCGCTTTGGCCGTGATGGTCTGCGCCTGCTCGGAGCCCTGAGCCCGATACTCGGCCGCCTCGCGCGCCCGCTCTGACTGCATGCGGCTATAGACCTTCTCGGAGATTTCCTTGGGAAGGTCAGCCCGCCGAATTCGAACGTCGTTGACGGCTGCGCCGAGGCGCGCCGCTTCGCTATTCACCTGATCGCGGATCTTCACCATCAGACCGGCGCGGTCGTCTTTGATGATCTGCGGCAGGGTTGCATCGCCAAGAACGCGGCGCACCGCCGAGTTCAACACCGACGCCAACTGGTTGTTGGCACGTGCGATCGTGCCGACCGTCTGATAGAATTTCAACGGGTCGGCGATGTGATAGCGCACGAAAGCGTCGACCAGGATGCGCTGGCTGTCGGATGCCAGAACTTCCTCCTGCGCGCCCTCGAGGTCGAGGATGCGGTTGTCGAGATAGACGACCGACTCGACGAACGGCTGCTTGAAGTGCAACCCCGGCTGCGTCACGAGGCTTTGCGGCTCGCCGAAGCGTAGGACGAGGGCCTGCTCGGTTTGGCTGACCGTGAAGATCGCGCTGTTGCCGACGATGATGATCAGCAAAATGGCGGCAAGTGCCGCGAAGAGGCCGAATTTCATTGGGCCACTCCCGTCTGTCCGGCTTTCGGTGCCGTGGCTTGCCCTGTCGTCGATCCAAGCGCGCCGAGCGGCAGGTAAGGAACCACGCCCTGCTTGTCGTCGAGGATGATCTTGTCGGTGCCGCTCAGGACCTGCTCCATGGTTTCGATGTAGATCCGCTCGCGCGTCACGTCGGGCGCGTTCTTGTACTGGTCATAAACCTGGGTAAAGCGAGACGCCTGACCCTGAGCCTGCTGCACGGTCTGCTCGCGATAGCCTTGCGCCTCTTGAATGATGGCGGCGGCGGCACCGCGCGCTTCCGGCACGATGCGGTTGGCATAAGCTTCCGACTCGTTCCGCTGGCGCTGGAGATCTTGCTGGGCGGCCGTCACGTCGCGATACGACGAGATGACCTGCGCCGGCGGGCCGACGGAGAGCAACTGGGTCTGCAAAACCAGAACGCCGGCCTTGTAGGATGTGAGCACGCCCTGTGTCAGATCCTGCGTGGTCTGTTCGACCTTGGTCCGATCCGATGTCAGAATGCCTTGGAGGTTGAAGCGTCCGATCACCTCGCGCATGGCACTTTCGGCCACGGCTTTGACGGTTTCGTTCGGGTTGCGGAGGTTGAAGGCATAATCTTCGGGATGGGCCGGATCGATCTGCCAGATGACGCGGAATTTCACGTCGGCGATGTTCTCGTCGCCGGTCAGCATCAGGCTTTCCTCGGGAATATCCATGCCGAGTTGAACGCCCGGACGGCGGCTATCCTCACGAGAGATCGAGCCGATATCGATCGAGTTGCGGTCGGTGACCTGCAGCTTGTCGACGTCGCCGATCGGGTAGGGCCAGTTGTAGTTCAGACCGGCTTGCGTCTTGCCGGTATATTTGCCGAACACGAGATTGAGACCAACCTCGTTCGGCGCGATCGTATAAAAGCCGCTCAGCAGCCACACGACAACGATCAGCATGGCGACGGCAGCAAGCCCCAAAGCTCCGAAGTCCCCGCCGGGGATCATCCGGCGCATCCGCTCCTGGCTCCGGCGCAGAAACTCTTCGAGATCCGGCGTGTTGTTATTGTTGTTGTTGTTGCTCGGCCCCTGGCCCCAAGGCCCTGGATTGCTGGGTTTCCACGGCCCGCCGCCGTTCCCGCCTTGATTGGTCCAGGGCATAGAAGTCCTCTTGTATGAGCCGACGTCGCTCTCATTCCGCAAAGAAAGCGGCTTCTGCGAGGCAGAGCCGCTCTTGCGCGTTGTAGATTTGGGAGGCCGCCTCGCAAACCGCAACGGCCAAGCCTGCCTTACCGTCGGTCATAGGTGACGAAAGTGAATGTTGTATCGTCGCGCTCGGACACCGGATGGGACGCCCGGCTCGATTCACGCCACTGGGTCGGATCGATCGTCGGAAAGATCGTGTCGCCTGCGGGTGCCAGATCCACCTCGGTGACGTAAAGACGATCGGCCCGCCCGATCAGCGCGGCATAGAGCGTGCCGCCGCCCGCCACCATGATTTCCTGCGCGCCCATCGCATGACCGACGCGGTTACCGATTGCGATCGCGTCCGGGAGCGTCGATGCGACCTCGACGCCGTCGGCCGCAAAATCGGGGTTCCGGGAGACCACAACGACGGTTCGCCCCGGGAGAGGCCGGCCGATCGAGTCCCACGTCTTACGCCCCATCAGGACGGGCTTGCCCATTGTCAGAGAGCGAAAATGTTTGAGATCGCTCGATAAACGCCAGGGTAGGGTGTTGTCGGTTCCGATGACGCCGTTACGCGCTACCGCGACGATGAGGGCGAGTCGCAGAGGGGTCATGCCGCGCCATCACGTCGTTGCGCGCCGTCCCCCAGCGCCAGCAGCGCGTCGCCGGTCAATCTGCAGGTCGTCCAATCGTCGAGCATCACAGCGCCTTGCGCCTTGTAGAAGGCGATCGAGGGAGCGTTCCAGTCGAGCACCGACCATGTCAGTCGCCCCAAACGCTCGGCGCGGCAGCGCGCCGCAAGGCCCGCCATCAGCCGTTTGCCGATCTTATGGCCCCGAAAAGACGGCCGCACGAACAGGTCTTCGAGATAGATGCCGTGACGGCCCTCGAAGGTGGAGAAATCATAAAACCACAGCGCGAAACCGGCCGGAGCGCCGCCCCATGCGGCGATGTCGCAGAACACGCGCGGGCTTGGCCCAAACAGGGCGTCGGCCAGAACCGCAGGCGTCGAGACGACCGCGTGAGAGAGCTTCTCATAGGCCGCAAGCTCGCTCACGAAGGCGAAGATGAGGTCGGCATCGCCGGGGAGGGCGGGCCGCAGGACCAGATCAGGCATCGACCCTCGTTTTGCTAGACGGCGACATCGACCGCGATGGCCGGATAGGGATCGTAGCCGTCGACGGCAAAATCCTCGATGCGATAGTGGTCGATACTGTCCGGCTTACGGATCAGGCGGAGACGCGGAAACGGCCGCGGCGTGCGCGCCAATTGCGTTTCGACGGCCTCGATCTGGTTCCGGTAGACATGCACGTCGCCGCCGACCCAGACAAAATCGCCGAGTTCGAGATCGGCCTGCTGGGCGATCATCGCCTGCAGCGCCACCGCGCCGACCCAGTTGAAAGGGCAGCCGAGCACCAGATCGACGCTCCGTTGGGTCATCATCAGCGAGAGGCGGCCGCTGCTGACATGGAATTGGTAGAGCAGATGACAGGGCGGCAGCGCCATGTCGCCCAACTCACCGACGTTCCAGGCGTGGAACAGCATGCGACGGCTGGAGGGATTGGTCCGCAACGTCTCGATCAGCGAGGCGATCTGGTCATGCTCGCGACCGTCCGGCCCGAGCCAGCGCCGCCACTGCTTGCCATAGACGGGGCCGAGGTCACCCCATCGCTCGGCAAAAGCGTCGTCGCCAAGAATGCGGGCCTCGAACGCCTCCTGCGAGATCGCCTCGCCCGTCTCTCGCCGATAGGTCGCGAGCGGCCAATCGGTCCAGATCCGAACGTTGTCCCGCAGCAGCGCCTGAATGTTGGTTTGGCCCGTCAGAAACCACAGCATCTCCTTGATGGCGGTTTTCCAATAGACTCGCTTGGTCGTGAGGATCGGCGCGGCACGGGCGACGTCGAAACGGATCATGGCGCCGAAGATCGATCGCGTGCCGATGCCAGTGCGATCGATGCGTTCGTCGCCACGATCGATCACGTCCCGCAGGAGATCGAGATAGGGTTGGTCGTTGAGGGCCTGCGACATGATCGATCAAGTCTATCCAAGATGCCGACCCACCATTTCGGTTCGGCTCCGGATTATCAAGTCCTGCTGGCGATCAAGCCCCGTCCGTCCCGTCTCCCGGCCGGAACGTCATCGCGACCCCGTTCATGCAGTAGCGCAGGCCGGTCGGTTGCGGGCCGTCGTTGAACACATGGCCGAGATGGCCGCCGCAGCGTCCGCAATGGACTTCCGTCCTGGTCATCAGCATCGACCGATCCTGCGTCTCGCCCACCGCCCCCTCGAGCGGTTGCCAGAAGCTCGGCCATCCGGTGCCGCTATCGAATTTCGTGCGCGACGAAAAAGCGGCCTGATCGCAGCCGGCGCAGGCAAAAACGCCGGCGCGCTTTTCGTGGTTGAGCGGGCTCGTAAAGGGCGTCTCCGTCCCCTGGTGACGCAACACCGCATATTGATTGCCATTGAGCAGCTTACGCCACTCGGCATCGGTATGACGCACCGCGAATTTGCCCTCCGCGGCTTGGGCCGTCTCGCCGCCGGGTAGCTTCCACCAGCCCGTCACAAGAGCCAGAAGCGAGCCCCCGCCCGCCAGTACCATCAATCGTCGGGTGAGATCCATCATCGCCGTGCTCCGCTGCTCGTCGTCTCTGGCGAAGATACGCCGACGACGGGGCGGTGGTTACAGCCCGTGCCGTCATGGCGCGGCAGTCGTGCCCGATGCGATGAACAATTGATCGGTCGCGTAGGAGATCCAAATCCGCCGGGTGCCGAGATAGTCGAGCCCGAGCAGCATCTCGAGCTCCATGGTCGCGTCGTTCGCGACGGTCAGATCGGGGGATCGCAAGATGTCGCGACCGACCATCAGGGAGGCGAAGCGATGGGTGAACATCGGAATTGTCTTGCCGGCGACCGAGCCCACGCCGAGCCCACGCCGATCGGTTTTTGCCGGAGCCGCCGCTGGCCCCAAGCGGCGCACGGCAGGGCGGAACAGAACCGTCCCAGTGGCCCCGGTATCGAGCAGCGCCAACATGGAAACGCCGTCGATCGCGACGGGGACCCGCTTCAAGCTGCCATCATAGAAGCGCTGAAGCGGCACCGCGTCATAGGCGCCCCAATCGAGAAAACGACCGGAACAACCCTCCGGTCGATGCAGGATCATCGCGTGCCGCGCGGGATCGAACTCGACATCGTAGCGGAACAGGATATCGGCACCGAGGATGCCGGCGATCGGTTCCGGCCGGGCCGGGCTCGAGCCGAATGATCCCGACACGAAGCGGATATTTTCGAGGCGGAGCGCGCCGAGCGTCAAGGTTCGGGCCAGCCGTGTCGCGACGGGACGGCCGGTTCCGCCGACGCCGACGATCGTGCTGCTGCGGTCGGCATCGACCGCGATTTGCAGCCGATCAGCGGCCTTGCGATCGAGCGCCGACACGGCGGCGCCCGTATCGACCACGAGATCGACGCCATGCCCGTTGATGGCCGCCGTCACCCGAAAATGACCACCCTTCAGGCTGAGCGGCAGCGTCGCAATCTCGGTTGTGCGACACGCGGCTTGCGCGCTCGAGCGCCAGGAGCCGACCACGCCCGCCAGCGTCATCATCACCAGCACGGCACGCGAGATCGCACCCACCCATCGCGTATTGACCACCGCAATCGAGCCATGCGTGTCACATGCTCTTCCTAATGCTCGCATCATCGCCTATATTCCTCGTGCCACCCGTAAGGGTGGCTATGGCGATAAATGGTCATCGGAATAAGCCATTCGGACCCGGGGGCGGTACCCGGCGCCTCCACCCAAGCCCGTTCACGACGGGTTTTGGTGGGGGCGAAATAGGATCGACGAGGGTGTAAAGGGTGTTCTTTTGCTCGGCATTGTACCACCGTTATCGGGCTTTTCTTATAGTTGCCAATGACAACTATGCTCCGGTGGCCCTCGCTGCGTAATGCGGTGATGGTACTGGGAATCAAGTCCTAGGGGGTTGCACTTCTAGGCGGGGTTCGGAGGCACCTGGCAACAGAAGCCTCCACTCGACCATCAGTTAATATTAGTCTCGCATGTCCTGTTTGGATCGTTTTGAATGGCAGCCGATCTTATTCGTTACGATCTCCTCGTGCAGGAAGCCTTGCGTGGCGTCGTCCGCAATGTGCTGACCGAGGCTGCGCGCAACGGGCTGCAGGGCGAGCATCACTTCTTCATCACGTTCAAGACCAGCGCGCCGGGCCTGCGGCTCTCGAATCGGATGCGGGAGCGCTATCCGGATGAGATGACCATCATCTTGCAACATCAGTTCTGGGATCTCGGCGTGACGGAACACGCCTTCGAGGTCGGACTATCGTTCAGCAACGTCCCCGAGCGGCTGCTGATCCCGTTTGCGGCGATCACGAGCTTCGTCGATCCCTCCGTCCAGTTCGGACTCAAGTTCGACATCCAGGATCCCGCTCAGGCATCGGTGTCGTCCGGTTCAGAGGCGATCGATAAGCCGAGCTCGACCGTCGAAACGTTGAAGACCGCGCTGAACAAGCGGATGCTGGCAACTGTCGAGCCGGCGGGTCTGCCGGCCACGACGAAACCTCTCGCAGCCGTACCGAGCGCGACCTCGATCAAGCCGGACGGTAAGCCGGAAAACAAGACGGCGAAGCTTTCACTCTCCAAGGTGACGGCCGAGTCCGATGACGAGGCGCCGCCTAAGCAGGACGACCAGCAACAGGCTGCCAAAGTCGTATCGATCGACTCGTTCCGTAAAAAGCCCTGAGCCTGGCTTTGGGCGACCTCGTCAATCTGAGGCTTGCCCGTAAACGGCGTGATCGCGAGGCGGCAGCCGCGGGCGCTGAACAAAATCGAATCAGTTTTGGACGCGGGAAAGCCGAGCGCCGTCTTTCCGAGGCCGAGAAGGCATTGGCCGATCGATCGCATGCGGCGCATCGGCGATCGCCTGACGACGCCCTCGACGATCCAGATCGTGGCTGAGCGCCGTCGGTCGCCGACGTCGGTCGCGAAACATTCGCTGGTGATCGCCGGCCACTCAACGAGCGTCTCGCTGGAGGACGCGTTCTGGAGCGGGTTGAAGGCCATTGCGGCCGGACGCGATATGGCGATCGCGGCCCTCGTGGCCGAGATCGATCAAACGCGCGGTGATGCCAACTTGTCTTCGGCCTTGCGGGTCTTCGTACTCGACCATTATCGGAGCCGCTAGGCTTGCGACTCGCGGCTTGGTGGGTCGACGTCAGTATCGTCCAGCGCTTCCCGGATCGGCCAGGGCTGCCGGCGGCAATCCGGGCTTGCGCGGTTGCGTTGGAAGCAAGCCGAGCGGCTTAGCGGGGACCTGTCGCAAGCGCGGCACCGGCATGGGGACAGGAGTGACTGCGGGGGAGGGCACGACCGGCGGTTTGGTCGCGTCCGGCGTCTGCAGAAGCTTCTGGAGGGCTGCCTCCGAATCCGCATGATCTTTGTCGCGCTTCGCCTGCTGTTCCGCCTCGATCGCCTTCAGTTTGTTCGAGAATAGCGCACGTTCCCGGACATCCGCCTGAAACGCTTCGATCTTGGCCTGATCGCGCCCAATCGCGCGGCCGGCGATCCCGTTGACCAGCGCGGCGGCATCGATCTCACGCGCCGGCGCCGCGAACGGGCCTTTCCAGATAATGCCGACCTGTGGCGGTTCGCCGGTCCAATCCTTGGGCGATGTGGTCATGGTGGCCGTGGTCTTCATCGACCAGAGCAGGGTCCGAAGGTCCAGCAGCGCAATCGTTTCGGACGACGCGCCTGCGCCCTTCACCTTGACAGGATCGGCGCGCATGACACCCGCCGCGATCGTCACCGGTGTCGTGATGGTGCCGAGCGATAGCGCGCCATGGTCGAGTTCTCGGGCCAGATCCTGTGTGATCTCGGCTTCGTCGATCGTGGTGGTCGCATCGGTGCTCGCAACCACGCGGGTGATCGCGTCGGGGTCGAGGCGCGGCAGGCGTGCATCCTGGATCCGCACCGTGCCGGTCCCCGCGAGGCTGGCCACGAGGGCCGCCTCCGTCGCGCCCGTCCCGGCGAGATCGAGCGTCGCATCGCTGCGTCCGCCGAGGCTCGGCGTGCCGAGAGGTTGACCGGACCACTCCACCCGACCCGCGACGGATGCGGCTGGTCCATCTCGTCGCACGGTGACGTTGGCACCGATTTGCCCGTCGCCGAGGGTCGCGGTCAGGTCGCTCAACGTCAGCACGCCCGGCGTCAGCCGCAACCCCATCTTGGCGTTTTGTGCCGCGAGGGTGGCGGTGAGCGACAATGTGTCGATCGTGACGGCGAGGTTGGTCCTCGGCAGCGTCAGGGAACTCGGCCCGAATGGCGTATCGAGCCAAAAGGCTCCGGCTTTTGGCTGCGGCAGCGGGCCGAGCACCAATCCGACCAGACTGTCGAGCGGCACCCGGTCGATCGTCAAGGCGCCGGTCAGCGCGGCCGGTTGCGTTGCGGCTTCAAGCTTTGGCGACGGCGCGGCCGCATGGTCGCCTGACGGCACGAACGACAGATCGCCGCTGACACGCTGACCGAGGAGGCGAGCCGTCAGCCCCTTGGTCACCACCTTGCCGTCACGCCAGATCACGATCGCGTCCGCATCGGCCGGCCAGATCGCGCCGGGTTCGGGTGAAGCCAGCATCACGGCCCGCAGGGCTGGCGCGACGTTCGGAGCTTTCATGGTCAAATGACCGGTCATCTCTCCGCCAAGGTTGCCGCGACCCGCGAAACTCAGCTTCGTATCCCCAAGCGTCACCGCGACCGCGCCGTCCAACGTGCCGGAGGCGCCGACATGCGCGGACGCATCCACCTTGCCGTGCCCGATGGCGGTTGCGGGCAATGTCTGGATGCCGAGTTGCCGAAGCAGGGCGCCCGATTCCGGCGCGTCGAGCAGCAGCGTCGCCGTGAAGGGCGGTCGGGCGCCCTTGTCAGGCGTGAACGAGGATGTGGCATCGGGCTTGAGGTGAAGCCCGAGCTTCGTGCCGGCGGCTGTGCCATCGAGCGACAAGGCGACGGGCACCAGGGTTCCGTCCGGATCGATGGCGGCGTCCACCGAGACCTGTAGCAGCGCAGGCGACAGCACGTCCGAGCGGGCCGCGAGGGCGTCGGTGGCGGCACCGGGCGCGATCCGGTCGATCAGCTTGGCGAGGTCGCCGAGCTTTCGCGCATCGAAGCGACCTTCGAGGTGGGCGGTCCGGCCGTCGCTGTGGCCCGTCAGGTCCGCGGTGGCGCTCCCAAGATCGGCGAGCGACAGCCGATCGAGCGTCACGGCAGAGCCGGTCTTGTGCAACTGCAGGGCGATTCGGCCCGCATCCACGGCGCCGACATCGGTGCGGGCGAGGCGGAGCGCCCGGGCCGAGAGGCTGAGCGAGAGATCGAGCGCCGATGCGGCTTGCGCCGTATTGCGCCAATCGGGCAGGGCATCGAGATCGAGCGCATCGGAGGTGAGATCGGCGAAAAGCCGCGCCCGATCATCGCCCACCGCGCGGGTCAGCGTGATGGTGCCGCCGAATATCGATCGATCGATCGTGATCGCAGCATCATGGGCCGCGACCCCGATCTTCGACAGCTCGACCGCGCCCGTAAACGCAAAGGTCTTGACCGGCAGCGACAGTTTCAACCAGTCCGCGACATCCGGCAGGTCGGGCGCGAGGCCATCGGCGAATCGCTCGAGATCGCGACTGGCGGCGTCGAGCCGTCCTTTGAACACGGCCGCCGCGCCTGGCTCGAAACTCCCCTCGAACCGGACCCGCGATCCATCACCCGACTCGATCGCCGTCCAACCCGTAATCGGCTGTCCCGCCGCGAGCGTCGTTGTGCCGTTGAGATTGGCGTAGGTCTGATTGCCGAATACCAGCGTGTCGACCGCATAATCGACCGTCACCGGAAACGGGAGGCCGGCGAACGGATCGTCGCTGTTCACGAATCGCGCCAGAGCCGCCAAGCGATCCGCGATCGGGTCCGTGCTGGTGTCCTGGTCGGCACCCGTGACGGCCAGTTTACCAAGATCGACTTGCCGCGCCTTCAAGGTCAGCTGCGCCGCACGCGCCGTGGCAAGATCCACCCGTCCGGTGCCCGTCGCGGCCAGCGCGCGGCCGTCGGTCCCCGCCCTCAGGTCGATGTCGCTGATGGCGATCTGCTGGCCATCCGCCTGCAATTTGGCGCCGAGCCGCCACGGGATGACGGATTGCGTGTCGCGCAGCGGAACTTCGCCCGTAGCGGTCACCATCCCGTCGAACGATAGCGCGGCCGCACGGTCCGGCGCCGCTGTGCTCACGACCGTGCCTTCGAGCTCCGTCTTCGGAGAGCCGTTCAAAGGATCGATCGTCGCCTTCAGTCGGAGCGCGTGCCCTTCGACCGCGCTGGTCGCGACCCGGAAGCCGAGCGCCCCGCGCGCCGTATCGACCCGCCCGGCGAATTTGAACGGCCCGGCCAAGGTTTCGGCACCCCCCTCGCCCTCGATGCCGCCGATCGCAAACCCGTCCTGGCCCACGAAGTCGATTATGCCATCGTGGACAGCAAGGTGGCTGAGGATGACCCGACTGGCGTCGGCGCCGTTGAAGTCCGGTACCGCGATGGAGCGATCCGGCGCGATCGCAAGCGTCACGTGGGGTCGGGTGAGGTCGGCGTCGATCAGTTGGATGTCGCCGCGCAGCAACGCCGTCAGGGCGAGTTCGACATCGACCCGCTCGGCCGAGACCCGCGCCGCGCGGGCCGATCCGCCCGATACGGTCAGGCCTTGGAGCCGAAAGATCGGTCGTGGCAGCAGTTTGACGTCGATCGGGCCAGTGATCTCGACCTTCGCCCCGAGCAGGCTCGACAACCGTGCTTCGATCTCGCCCCGATGCCCGTTCCAATCGACGAAATAAGGACCGACGAGCGCGGTCGTCAGGACCGCGATCAGCAGAATGGCAAGAACAGTGAGGCTGTCGCGCAAGTGTCCGTCGATTTGGTTTGGGGGCGGCTGCCGGCCTTATAGCAAGTTTCCATGCCGATCGGACGCTTTTGCGGCGGCATTGCAAACGCGTCGTTTAAACGCCGAGACGAGCTTTTCGGATTAACGCGTCTTGCGAAGACGCACGACGGTGAACAGCCCAAGCGGCCCGATTTGACGGCGGTCGAGCATCTCGATGTTGCGCTGCGCCACCACCCAGTTTCCGAGAACGCTGAAGGGGAATTGCGGATGCCAACCGAGTGAGGCGCTGCGCTGGCCAAGCCAAGCTTCGATCGGTTTCAGCAGCCCGGCCTCGGCCCCGAAATGATTGACCAGCACGATGCTGCCGCCGGGCCGGATGACGCGGCTGATCTCATCCATCATGGCGGTCGGGTCCGGGACCACGGTCAGCACATAAGGCACGATCGCGGCATCGAAGCTCGCGTCCGCGAAGGCCATCCGGGTCGCGTCCATGACCGCAAGCCCCTCGACCCCGGCAAGATTGTCGCGCCGCACCCGCTCGCCGGCCCGGCGCAGCATGGGTTCGGCGAGATCGATGCCGACGACCCGGCAGCCGAGTGGAAACATCGGCAATTCGAGCCCGGTGCCGACCCCAACATCGAGAATCAGCTGCCCCGGTTCGGCCACCGCCGCGACCGCGGCCTTTCGACCGGCCCGCATCACGGCCGTGAAGGCAAGATCATAGATCGGAGCCCAGCGCGCATAGGCCGAGACGACCTGTTGGCTGTCGCGGATGGTGCTGTGGTCGGGCTTATGGCCGTCCGGTGCGTTCATCCGGCGGCGAGACGGCCAGCGCCATCCGCCGTTTCGAGGCGGGATGGGGCGGATGCGCGCGAGGGTGCGGTGACGGCCGCGACCGTCGACATGATGGTGCCGCCGCCCCAGACACGGGCATCGCCCGCCGTGGAGGCGTAGAAAACACAGGCTTGCCCGGGCGAGACGCCATCCTCATGCGCCAGCAAGGTCACGATCGGCTGTCCGTCGACAACCCCCAAGGTCGCCGGCACCGGCGCCCGTGTGGAACGGAGCCGCACAGCGATCTCGGTATCGGCGTCCGCCAGGGCGGCAAAGCTGTCCGGTCCAATCCAGTTGATGTCGCGCAACCGCACGGCTCGGGTCGCGAGCGCCTCGCGCGGGCCGACGACGACGCGCGCCTGGGCTGCGTCGAGTTGCACGACGAACAGCGGTTCGGCCGATGGGCCGCTCGCGGTGGAGAGCCCCAGGCCGCGTCTCTGTCCGATGGTGTAGTGAAGAATGCCGGCATGTCGGCCGAGCACGCGTCCATCAAGATGGACGATGTCGCCAGCCGTCGCGGCGCCCGGGCGCAACCGCTCGATCAAATCGGCGTAGCGCCCGGTGGGCACGAAGCAGATGTCCTGGCTGTCCTGCTTCTCGGCGATCGCAAGCCCGAAGGCGCGGGCGTGTCCGCGCACCTCCGGCTTCATCATGTCACCAAGCGGAAAGCGCAACAGCTCGAGCTGCGCGTCCGTCGTCGCGAACAGAAAGTAGCTCTGGTCGCGATCCGCGTCGCGCGCCCGAAACAAGGCCTGCTTGCCGTCGACGCTGCGGGAGGAGACGTAATGCCCCGTCGCCAGCACGTCCGCATTGAGATCGCGGGCGGTCTCGAACAGATCGGCGAATTTGATGTGCTGGTTGCAGCTGACGCAAGGGATCGGCGTCTCGCCTCGGAGATAGCTGTCGGCGAAGCTGTCTATTACCTTGGCCTTGAAGCGGCTTTCATAGTCGAGCACGTAATGCGGAATGCCGAGCCGCTCCGCCACGGCGCGCGCATCGTGGATGTCGCGTCCCGCGCAGCAGGATCCTTTGCGCTCGACGGCCGCGCCGTGATCGTAGAGCTGCAGCGTCACCCCGATGACCTCATAGCCCTGCTGCGCCAGCAGGGCCGCGACGACCGATGAGTCGACGCCGCCCGACATGGCGACGACGACCCGCGTTTCGGCGGGGGCCTTCGGCAAGCCGAGGGAATTGAGGGGATGGTCGATCATCATAGTGGGTTTCGGCAGGTGGAATGAAGACGGTGATGTAACGGGTTTCAGTCGGAACTTCCAGGGGTACGCCCCGATGCGTCTGTCGCGCCGTTTGGTCCGGGTTGAAATCGATCCGAACTGGCCCACATGCCGTGCTTCAGGGTGGGCGACTCGAGTTCCCGGCTGCTTGGTCGCTGCGTCGGGACGCCCTTCGATAAGGACAGACTATGCAAAAAGGTATCGTGAAGTGGTTTGATAGCATCCGCGGCTATGGGTTCATCCAGCCCTCGGACGGGGGCAAAGACGTGTTCGTCCACGTCTCCGCTGTCGAAGCCGCCGGCCTGAAAACGCTCAATGAGGGTCAGGAAGTCTCCTTCGAATTGAAGGCCGATCGCGGCAAGACCTCCGCGGTCAACCTGCAGGTCGCTTAAGCTCGGCTGCAGCGCCGCCCTTTCGGGTCAGCAACCTATCAACGATCGGCGCGGCTGTTTTGCGGCGGCGTCGATGGCGTCATCGGTCGGGTGTTTTCCATACGGAGCCTTGTGGCTTGACGGAGCCGTGGCCTGTCCGATACGCGACAAGCAGCTTCGTCGTCGGCCTGGACGGCAGGCCGCGCGTCGTCGACGGTGCGCCGAGGCGGTAAGGCGAGGGCTCGGTTCGCTGATGCGACCGATGCAGCGGAACCATCATGGCCACCACCACCGACATCGCCAAGCGGGTGTATGATCACACCTGGAAGCTCGATCCGATCATCCGGAGCCTGCTCGACACCGACTTTTACAAATTGCTGATGCTGCAAATGATCTGGGGTCTCTACCGAGATCGCCGCGTCACGTTTTCGGTCCGGAACCGAACGTCGTCGGTGCGGATCGCGGATGAGATCGACGAGACCGAGCTCCGCGAGCAGCTCGATCATGCCCGCAGCCTCCGCGTCACCAAAAAGGAACAGATCTGGCTCGCCGGGAACAGCTTTTACGGCCAGCGGCAGATTTTCCATCCCGACTTCCTCGCCTGGTTCAACGATTTCGCGTTGCCGGCCTATGATCTTCGCAAGGAGGATGGGCAATTCGTCCTGACCTTCGAGGGGCCATGGACCGAAACCACCATGTGGGAGATCCCCGCCCTCGCGATCATCAACGAACTACGGTCCCGCGCCGCCCTCAAGGGGCTCGGCCGTTTCGAGCTCGACGTGCTTTATGCGCGTGCCAAGACCAAGCTCTGGTCCAAGGTCGAGCGGCTGCGCCAATTGCCCGACCTCAGCATCTCGGATTTCGGCTCACGGCGGCGGCACGGATTTTTGTGGCAGAGCTGGTGCGTCGAGGCGCTGAAAGAGGGGCTCGGAACCGCCTTCACGGGCTCGAGCAACGTGCTGCTGGCGATGAACAACGATCTCGTGGCGATTGGCACCAATGCCCATGAACTGCCGATGGTGCTGGCGGCTCTTGCGCCCGACGACGAAGCCTTGCGCCTGTCGCCCTATCGGGTGCTGGCGGATTGGCAAACCTACTACGGCAGCAACCTGCTGATCGTGCTGCCCGACACGTTCGGCACGGCCTCTTTCTTGCGCGATGCGCCCGAATGGGTGGCCGATTGGACCGGATTTCGACCCGATTCGGCGCCCCCGATCGAAGGCGGCGAGCGCATCATCGCCTGGTGGAACGCGATGGGGCGGGATCCGCGCGACAAGCGCCTCGTCTTCTCGGACGCGCTCGACGTCGACACGATCGAGGAGACGCACCGTTACTTTCGCGGCCGGGTCAATATGAGTTTCGGGTGGGGCACCAACCTGACCAACGACTTCCGCGATTGTGCCCCGACGCCGAACGACCGGCTCAAGGCGATCTCGCTCGTCTGCAAAGTCGTCGACGCCGACGGGCATCCGGCCGTGAAACTGTCGGACAATCCCATGAAGGCGAGCGGCGACAAGCGCGAGATCGACCGCTATCTCCGCGTCTTTGGCGACTCCGGCCGCAAGGTCCAGGCGGTTCTTGTCTAGCTTATGGTTGGTTGGCGGCCGGACTTCACGATAGCGTCACGGTCGTCGGGCTCTGGTTCCGTCGTCCGCAGCATGGGTATCGCCATCGATTGATTGTTTCGCTTTGGCGTCGAGGCTTTACGTTGCTGACAACGGGCTGTTCCGAGTCGCGACCAGCAACTCGGAGGCATGGGTCAAAGGCGGCGTGATGGATCAGAGAATGGCAGAGGCACAGAGCGCGACCACGCCGAACAGCGACGGCTTAGCGCCGCTCGCGGCCGCGATGCTGGTCTTCTCGGCGCTCGGTGCTTTGCTGCTTCCACCCCCACTCGCGCTCGTCGCCGCCGTTGCGCTCGGCGCCGCCGGACTGGCACTTCTGCAGCGGCGCGTCTCGGGTCGCCTGCCGACACTGATCGAAGCCGCCATCGATATCGTCGCGCTTGGCCTTCTGGCGCATGCACGGAACGACGCCTATCGGGTTTGGCAGGTGCCGGACACGTGGACCGACGTACTCGGGCTCACCAATGTCGGCTCCGGCGTCATGGTTTTGCTCTACGGGCTCGCGGCCGCCGCGACCCTCGTCCGCACGCGCCGCCACATCGCGTTGCGCGAGGCGACTGCCGCGGTCCTGCTGCCGCTCCTCTTTAATCTGATGCTGCTGGTCGGCAGCGAGGTGCTGATGCGGCGGCTGGGGTTCTGGCTGACGCTCAAGGGTGCGGTCGACGATGCGGTCCGGGCCGTGATCGGGCGCGCCGTCGTGCTTGTCGTCTTCGTCGAAATGCTGACAGGCATCCTGCGCCTGCTCGTCACGGGGACGCTGCCCCGCGACCCGCGTGTGCATGTCTTGCTGATCGGCAGTGCGATCCATGCGGCCTTGACGCCGCTGCTGGCAGATCTCAACCAAGTTGTCCCGGGTGGCGGCCCTATGGTGCAGGACCTGCTGGCGGTCGTCGCCGCCACGCTCTCGCAAGCGGGCCTCTGGGCGCTCGTCTTCATTGTGACCGGCCTCGCGATCGACGCGCTCGGCCGCATGCCTCCGACCTTCGCGACCTTGTCGCGCCATTGGCGGGGCGGGTTGACCAAGGGCGGCATTTATGGCGGCACGTTCATGGCGTTGCTGCTGGCCGCGGGTGCTATTCTGCAAACACCCGGCATCGTGACGTTCATGCAAGCCATGCCTTGGCTCGCCGGCCTCATTGGCGGCGCGCTGCTGTTCCCGCTGGCCGGCACCATCGTGGCGAGCGCCGACGGAACGCCGCCGTTCTTCGGCCGCCTGCGCGACGCCTATGGCGCCCCGCGTGCCTATTGGCGCGGCGCCGTCGTCGGGCTGGGGGCGGCGCTTGCGCTCTCGGCCGGCTTGAGCAGCCAGGACGGCCTCAATCGGTTTCTGGTCACGTTCCTGATCGGGGCGCTCGCCTATGGCGGCGTCGATCTTGCGGCCGACCTGATCGGCCGGGCCAGTCGGCAGCGTGCCGTGATGGAAACCTGGCGCATCTATGGTCTTGGGCTGTTGCTCGGCGGCCTCGTCGGCGGATCGCTCGGCTGGTATTTCGATGCGCCGCAACTCGTCGTGGTGGCGACCAAGTTCTGGTCCTATGTCAGCCTCACGGGCCACCCGGACGGCACCTTCGCGGTCTATCCCCTGTTCAACAAATGGGGCACGATCGACCTCGGCCATGCGGCCGGCGGCGTCAAACTCTTCTACGACGAGTCACTGTCGGGCGTCATCAACTGGTCGATCGCGGCCCCGCTGTTCAGCATCAACTATTTCGTGCTCGCGGCCCTGATCGGTCGCAGTCTGACGCCGCTGAAACAATTGATCAGCCCCAAAGGCTTCGAGAGCCTCGTCGAGCAAGCCGTGCGGGTGCTCCGTTGGGGGCTCTGGATGGCCCCGATCATCAATTCGTTCCTGCGCCAGTCACCGGATCCCGCTTGGTACAATCAGGATGGGCTCGTCCGCACCATCGCGGCGACCGCCGCCAACGTGACCTTGCCGCAACATGATTTCCGCTTGTGGAGCCTCGCGCTGTTCACCGGCCTTTTGGCCTATGACTGGCTGCGCGTGCTGATCTGGTTCGATCATATGGGCCTGCGGGTCGCGACCCTCGTCAATCTCACCTTCATCGGCGGCGACCGGGCCGATGAGGCAGCCGCGCGGTTCGCCGGCCATGCGGCGCGCACCCGGATCATCCCGACCGGCATCCGCCGGTTCGCCACCTGGGCACCCTTGTTGATCCCGTTCTACATTCCGCATGGTCCCGAGTGGGACACGGCCTGGACCGGGGCGGAGCAGATTCGCGCCAAGACACCCGCCCTGTCGGGACCGGTCGACAGCCTTGTCATGGCCTATGGGGTGGCCGGGATCGCGGCGCTGGCCATCGCCTATCTGGTTGGGCGACGGTGGGATCGGCGCAGACCCTCGGCCGTGACCGAGACAATGGCGCGGCCGGACTTCTTCCTGACCGCGCCAGCCAAGTTCAGCCTGTCCAACGGGTTCATGACGGCCGATCTGCTGCCCGACGGGCGCGGCCATTCGGCGATCGACGGCTCGGCGCGCGGCAGCCATGGCGTCGACATCTCCAAGAAGCTGACCGACCCGCTGCAGATGCGCGGCCCCTTCTTCTTCCTGCGCGACCGAGACGAGGAACAGAGGTGGAGCATCGGCTACGAGCCGCTCCAGCGTGTCGGCCCCGATTATGCCGCGCATCAGCCGACGCCGAGTTGCGCCAGCCTTCGTAACACCGTCGCGGGCATTCAGGCCGATGCCGAATTGCGCCTTGCCGAAGAAGAGACGATCGAATTCTGGACCATCCGGCTGACCAACACCGAGGCGCGGCCGCGTCGCCTGTCGCTGGCCAGCTTCCGCGAGATCGCGGTGCACGAACTCGGGGCCTATGCGCGCGACCCGGACTTCAACGCGTTGCATGTCGAGACGTGGTTCATGAGCAGCCTCAATGGCTTGTTCATCCGCAACCGGCTGCTGCGCGCTGCCGGACGCATGTCGCCCGAGATCTATTTCCACGCCGTGCGGACAGGCGACGGGGCGAGGCTCACGGGCTATGAGGATAGCCGCACGCGCTTTCTCGGACAGACCGGCATCCGCGATCCGCAGGGCTTGGCCGAGACCGCGCCGCGCCAAATCGACGATGAAGGCTCGCTCTATACGTTCGACCCTGCGGCGAGCCTGACGGTCGCGATCGATCTGCCGCCGGGCGGTCAATGCGAGCTCCTCTTCGTGACGGGGCGCGCCAACGACGAGCAGCATGCGGCCGAGATCGTGGCGCATCACCTCAAGGTCGCCCGCCCGACCCCTGCCGCGCTCGCGGCCGTTTGGATGCGGACACGCCACATCGATCCGCTGCCGCCGAAACCGGCCACCGCTTGGCCGTTCAGCTTCAGGAAGAATGGGACGGAACTGCATCTGACCGAGGCCACGCCGCGCCCCTGGGCGCATGTTCTGGCCAATACGACCGGCTTCGGCACGGTGGTGTCGAACGAGGGCGAGATCCACTCGTTCAACGCCAATGCGCGGCAGAACGCGCTGACGCCGTTTCGCTTCGAATCGGTGCCGGTGTCCAACCAGGGCCAAGCCATCTATGTGGTCGATCTCGAAACCGGCGAGGCCGATACGGCTGGCTTCGTGCCGTTCCGGCGTGCCGATGCGACCCATCGCGTCACCTATGGGCTCGGCTCCGTCACCTTCGCGCAGCAACGCGGCGAGACCGAACTTCTTCTGACCGTCTTCGTGCTGCCCGACGCTCCGGCCGATATCCGCATTCTCACGGTCAAGAATAATGCGACGCGCAACCGGCGCTTCCGCATCGTCCCCTATTTCGACATCGCGCTCGACGAGAGCCCGGAGGATAGTCTCGGCAAACTCGAAGCCTCGCGCGACGAACAGACCGAGGCGCTGCTCTTCACCAATCCGCGCAACGACTTCTTCAAGGGCTGGGCGTTCGCGGCCACCAGCCTGACGGCGCCGGTGAGCGAGACGGTTCGAGCCCGCTTTCTGGGCGGAGCCGGGCGCGACCTCACCAATCCGTTCATGGTCGAAAATGGCGTGCCGGACAGCTCGATCGACGACGACGGCCGTTGCGCCGCGACCTTCTCGGGCCTGATCGAGGTGCCGGCCGGCGGAGAAACCGAGGTGGTGGTCGTGCTCGGGCAAGGCGAAAGCCGCACCGAGGCGCTGACGCTGGCGGCGGCGCTCTGTGATCTGGCGTCGGCCCGCTCCGCTATGCAGGCGACCCGCGCCTGGTGGGCCGAGCGCTTGAACGACATCTCGATCGAAACCAATAATCCGGCCTTTGATCGGCTGGTCAACCATTGGCTGCCCTATCAGGTTCTGGCGTCTCGTCTGTGGGGGCGCAATGGCCCGAACCAGCGCGGCGGCGCCTACGGGTTCCGCGACCAGTTGCAGGATGTGCTGCCCTTCCTGTTCTTCGACCCGCATCTCACGCGGCGGCAAATCGTGTTCCACGCCGGCGCGCAATTCCCCGAGGGCGATGTCTTCAAATGGTGGCATGTCGCGCCCGATGGCCGCACGGGCCTCGGTCAGCGCACCCGCGCCTCCGATCCGCATCTCTGGCTGCCCTATGTGCTGGTGCGCTATATCGAGGCGACCTCGGACACGACGGTTCTGGACGAGACCGCCGCCTATCTCGAAGGGCCGGCCGTACCGGACGGCACCGTCGATCTCCTGATCGCGCCGCGCCTCTCGCTCGAAACCGGCGATGTTTACGACCACTGCATCCGCGCCATCGACTATACGCTGGCCCGCATGGGTCCGCACGGCCTGCCGCTGGTCGGCACCGGGGATTGGAACGATGGCGTCGATGCGGTCGGGCCGGCCGGCAAGGGCGAGAGCCTGTGGCTGTCGTTCTTCCTGCACGACATCCTCGTCCGCTTCGCCCCGATCGCTCAGGCGCGCCAGGGCGATGCTGCCGCGCAGCGTCTGCTGGATGCCGCGGCCGCCCTCAAACTAGCGATCGCGGGCGCCTGGACGAGCGATCATTTCGTGTTCGACTATGACGATGCCGGCGAGGTGCTGGATCCGTTCAGCATGATGACGGCGGCATGGCCGGCATTGTCGTCCGGCGCGGTCGATCCGGCGCGCGCGCTCACGGCGTTGGAGCATGGCCTGTCGGCGCTTGAAAAACCGCACCGCATTCTGTTGCTGGCTCCCCCATTCGACGAACAGTCCAAACCCTATCCCGGCCGCATCGCGGATTATCCGCCCGGCGTGCGGGAGAACGGCGGCCAATATTCGCATGGCGTGTCGTGGACCGTGGACGCATACATGCGGCTGGCCGAAGACGCCAAGCGGCGCGGCGATACCGATCTCGCGGCGCATCTCGTCGGGCGCGCCTTCGAAACCTGGTGCGCGATCTCGCCGCTTGGCAAGACCGAGGGCAAGGAGCTCGCGATCTACGGCCTCGCGCCGCATCAGCAGCCGGCCGACATTTACGACGGGCCGGGCTATGAGGGACGCGGCGGGTGGAGCTGGTACACCGGGTCGGCGGCCCGCATGCTGTCGGCCGCCTATGCGGTGATCGGGCTCGAGGTCCGCAATGGCCAGGTCGTCGTTCCGGACGATCTCTTCGCAGCACGCGGCGGATTGTCGATCAAGACCCTCTGCATCAAGGGAAAATACCATCGCGCACCGCTGCGCGAAGGCGATGACCCGGTGCGGACGGCCGCGCAATAGCGCATCGGATCGGGGATCCGGCCGAGAGTGGCCAGCAAAAACAGGGCTTGGCGGCAATTGGCGGTTGCGTCCGGCCAATGGTGCGGATATACGGCTGCTTCGCGGTTGTCCCGAGCCGTGTCGAAGATGAGTGGGCGCGTAGCTCAGCGGGAGAGCACTCCCTTGACATGGGAGGGGTCACAGGTTCAATCCCTGTCGTGCCCACCACTCATCGCCTTCGACTCATGAGATGTTCTGGCGCCTTGGCTGCTTCAATTCATTGATGTAGCTGCGGATTGTTGTGGTGTCGCTCGTTCGAGGTCGAACGCCCTGACATCGAGCGACCGCGGTTTTTGGCCGATGTGGCTTGAACTTTGTTCCCTATTCGTTCAGTGTCACTCGGGTATCCGGGCGGCCGCACCGGCGTCGTCGCCTCTCGTGAGCTCTCCGGCTGGGATTGACCGTCATCAGCGCCTTTAAGTTTCTGCACGCGGCGGATCTGCACCTCGATAGCCCGTTACTGGGTCTCTCCGGCAAGTCGGTTGATTTTGCGGCGGCGGTCGAACATGCCTCGCGGCGGGCCTTTGACAATCTCGTGGCGCTGGCGATCGCGGAGCAATGCCGTTTCGTCATCCTGGCCGGCGACGTCTTCGACGGCGATCTTCGCGACTTCAAGACCGGCCTCTATTTCCTCAGCGGCATGCGGCGGCTGCGCGACGCGGACATCAAAGTGTTCCTCATCGCCGGCAACCACGACGCGGAAAATCGCTTCGCCGACAAGCTCGGCTATTCCGATAACGTGCATCGATTCGCCCACCGCAAGGCCGAGACGGTCGTGCTCGACGACATCGAGACCGTGATCCACGGCCGTAGCTTCGGACAGCGCGACGTGTCGGAGAATCTCGCGCTCGGCTATCCGGCGCCGGTCGGCAACGTCTTCAACATCGGCATTTTGCACACGGCCTGCGCCGGGAGCGAGGGCCATCACGCGCTCTATGCGCCGTGCTCGTTGGAGCAGCTTATCAATCATGGCTACCATTATTGGGCGCTCGGCCACGTGCATACGCGGGCCGAACTGAACCTGCACCCGCATGTGATCTATCCCGGCAACCTGCAGGGCCGGAACCCGCGCGAGACCGGGCCGAAGGGCGCGACCCTGGTCGAGGTGGTGGACGGCACGATCGTGTCCTGCGTGCACCGCGACCTCGACGAGGTGCGATGGGTATCGGAGACGATCGATGTGTTGGGCGCGGCCGACCGTCGCGAGATCCTCGAACGGCTGCGCGCGCGGTTGGATGTCATCGGGGTCGAGGCCGGTGACCGGTCGGTCGCGTTGCGGTTGCGCCTCTCTGGCCGGTCGGTGCTGCATGGCGGATTGCTGGTCGATCGCTTCGGGTTGCGCGACGATGTCGAGGCTCTGCTGGCGACCTTATCGAGCCCGGTCTGGCTCGAAAAGCTCGACCTCGGTACGCAGCCTCTGGCGACGCGCGGTGAGGGGATCGATCCAACCGTCGCGGGTCAACTCGAAGGCGAAATCCGCCGTCTGGGCGCGGCACCGGAAGCCGCCAAACTGATCGACGATTATCTCGCCGAAATCCGGGTCAAAATGCCGGCCGGCTCGCGCACCGACGAGTTGTTCGATCTGGTGCGAGCCGAGGCGGGCGGTCGCGCGGTCGAGATCGCCGTGTCGCTCGTCAGCGAAGCGGAGGATGCGCGTGCGGCTGGATGAACTCGTCCTCGAGCGCTACGGCGCTGTCGAGCATCGCCGCCTCACGCTGAACGGACCGGGTCTGACGGTCGTTTATGGTCCGAACGAAGCCGGCAAAAGCACCTGTTTGGCGGCTCTTACGGACTTTCTGTTCCGCATTCCGGAACGCACCCTGCGGGGCGGCGTATTCGGCACGGATGTGATGCGGATTGGCGCAACGCTCAGCATGGCCGACGGGCGCCGCGTCACGCTGAAGCGGCGCGCTGGTCGTGGCAAGACGCTCATCGATCAAGCCGGAGCGCCCTGCGACGACGCGGTGCTGGCGACGCTGCTGGGATCGACGACGCGCGAGCGGTTCGAGCATTTGTTCGGCCTCGATCACGAGAGCTTGCGCCAGGGTGGCGACCAGTTGCTGCTGGCCGATGGCGAGATCGGTCGCTTGATTGTGGAGGCGGGTGGCGGCCTGCGAAGCCTGATGCGGCGGCTCGATGCGATCGATGCGGAGATCGACACGCTGTTCGCCCCGCGACGCAAGGAAAGCCGCGCTTTCTATAAGGCCCTCGATGCGTTCGAGGATGCCGAGAAGGTCGCCAAAGCCGCCGCCCTGACGCGGGACGCGTATGAGCGGGACCGCAAGACCCATGAGACGGCCCTCACGCGCCTGTCCGAGGCGCGAGCCGCCAAGCGGGATCTGGCGCAAAGCCTGTCGCGCTTGCAACGGGTGGAACGCGTCATTCCGACTCTGCGCGAGCTCGACGCCGTCGAGGACAAGCTCGCGCTTTATGCCGACGTGACGGGGCTTGCGGAGGATTTTGCCGATCGATGCACGGCGGCCCTGTCGACACGCGACACCGTCGCGGCCGATCTCGCCAGCATCCGACGGCACGTTGCCGATCTCTCGGATCGGCTCGACGTGATGGCGGTCGACACCAATCTGGCGGAGGCCGAAGCGGCGGTGCGGGATATCGAGCAGGGCATGGTGATGGTGTCCCGCGCCCGCAACGACCGCGCAAATCGCTTGAAGGAGCTTGGCGATGCCGAGGCCGAACTGGCCGGATTGCGCCAGCGGCTCGGCGTTGGGCCGGATGCCGATCTCGAACCCTTGATGCCGCCGCAGCCGGTGCTGGACCGGGTGCTCGCGCTTGCGGCCGATGCCGTGGCACGGCGGCTTCGGCTCGACAATGCGCGCGAGGCGAGCGCGCTGGCCGATGAAATCGTCAGGGGAACAGCACGGCGGATCGAGGCCCTGGTGGCGCGCGGGCGGCACGAGCCCTTCGGCGCGAGCGTGACGACCTTCGCGGCGCTCCCGGTCGAAGCCGACGGTTTGGCGCATAAATCGCAGCAGATCCTGCGTGACGCTGACATCCTTCACGCGCGTGCGGCGGCGCTCGGTTTCGTCGATATCGACGCTTTGCGGGCGCTCGTCTGCCCGGCCGCCGATCAACTCCGGCTCGAGATCGAAGCCCGCACCCTGATCGCGGCCGAAGTGACCCGGCAGGTGAGCGCCCATGCGGCCGCAATCCAACAACGCGAGATCGCGCGGGCCGATATCGACCGGCTGCGGCAGGGGGGCGAGATCGCGACCGATGCGGCGTTGGCGGCTGCGCGGGCGCAGCGCCACGAGGCGTGGCAGCCGATCCGTGCCGCTCATCTCGCGGGGCGGTCGGACCGATCGGCTATCGAGCGCTCGGCCGAGATCGCGGCGCTCGACGTCGGTCTGGCCCATGCGGACCAACTGGCTGACAGCCGCACGTCCGAGGCGCAACGGGTCGCAACGCTCGTCGAGACCGAACGTCGGCTGGCGGAAGCGTCGGCCGCGGTCACGGCCGCCGAAACCGCGCGAGCGCAACTCGCCCGATCGCTCGAGCGCCGTCTTGCTGACCTTTGCCGTGCCTTTCCTGAGGCGTGCGAGCGTCGGCCCGAAGCGCCGGCGCTTCTTGCCTTGGTGGAGGCGCGGGCCGATATGCTGGCGCGGGCCGATGCGATCGAAACAGCGCGTCTCGATGCCGAACAGGCGAACCGATCCCTCGCGCCTCGGCTCCGTCAGTTCGAAGGGGCGGAACGCAAAGCGCTGTTGCGGCCCGAACCGGGTGCTGATCTCGCCGAGCGCGTGCAGGCCTTGGCTCAAGCCATCGCGACCCACGACCAGGCGCATGCGGCCTATCTTCGAGATGAACGCGATCTCGTCGCGCAGCAATCCCAACACGCGACAGCCCGCCGCCTGCTCGCCGGCCTCGAGCAGGAGGAGCAGGCGTGGATCGCGGCATGGGGCGTGGCGGCGATGCAACTCGGCCTTCCGGCCGATGCGCCGACCGACCTGGGCGCGACACTCGCGGCGCAGTGGAATCGCGCGCGCGGCGAGCTCCGCTCGTTGGCGCAGACGCGGCGGCGGCTGCTTCGCATGGATGAGGACGAGGCGGCGCTGACGGGCCAGATCTCGGCTTTGGCGGCGCCGCTCGGGATCGCCTTGGCGGACGATACGCTGGCGTCCGGTGCGATGCTGGTCGACCGCTGGCGTTACAACAACACGCTGCGGCTTGGCCGCGACGCGCTGGTGCCGGAACGCGACGCTGTCACGGCGGCGCTGCAGACCCGCCAACAGGCCTTCGACGAGGCGGAAAGCGTCTTAAAAGAACTGGCCGAACAGGCCGCTGTCCCGGCCGGCGACGATGCGGCGCTGAAGAGGATCGCGGAACGGCGGCTCGATCTTTCCGGGCTGCGGTCGAGGCAGACGCAATTAGCCTCGACGGCTCGGCGCGCCGGCGAGGGTCTCGATCTCGACGTGTTGCGGCGCGAGGCTTTAGGGCAAGATCTCGACGCCGTGCGGGCCGAGGTCGCCGACCTCAAGGGGCGCCTCGATGCGCTCGATCAAACGATGGAAGCCGCGATCCGCGACGAGCAATCGGCCGGCAAGGCCATGGAGGCCCATGAGGCGCCCTCGGCGGTTCAGCGCGCCGTGGTGGATCGCGAACGCGCCACCGCCGACATGCATGCTGCTGTCGAGCGCTACGTCGAGTTGCGGCTCGCTCGCGATCTCGTGACCCAGGCGATCCAGCGTGTCAGAAGCGAGCAGCAGGATCCGCTGATCCGCGCGGCGGGTGCGATGTTCGCTCGTATGACCCAAGGCCAATTCGACGGGGTCGAGGCCGACGTCGATCAGAAGGGTGCGCCGGTGGTGCGCGGCATCCGGTCAGGTGGTCGCGGTTCGGAAGCTGTGGCGACCATGAGCGATGGCACGCGCGACCAACTCTTCCTCGCCTTTCGGCTCGCGAGCCTCGCCAATTACTGCGCCGCCACCGAGCCGCTGCCCTTTGTTGCCGACGACATTCTGGTGCATTTCGACGATCGCCGGGGTGCAGCGACGCTCGATCTTCTGGCCGAATTCGCGACCACGACACAGGTGCTGCTGTTTACTCACCATCAGTCCGTGCTCGCGGCCGGCGAGCGGCTGGCGGTGGACGGCCGCGCCTCCATCGTGACGATCGCCTAGACGGCGCTGGTTCGGGCGCAAAACTATGCGCCGTCGTTCGCGTTCGGCTGGTCGGGGGGTGGCAAGGTCCGGACCGGTCTCTGATAGCGGACCTTCAAGGCCGAGCGCCCGGTCGATAAAACTCGAAACTCGTAGGTGTCGCGCTCGATCACCTCGAATCGGATCGAGACCCGACCGTTGCGGTGGATCAACTCGCTACAGGTGAAATCCTTCTCGGCCGCGATGGTCCTGCCGCGACGGAGAACATCGACGACGCAGCAGATGTCATTGGTCATTTCGGTCGGATGGATGCGGAACTCGACTTCGTAGCTCCCGGGCGACAGCACGCAATAAGGGCCAAAAACGACACAGCCGGCTTCGCCCTCTTGCGTGAGGATGTAGATCGCGCCGTCGTCTCGTCTCACTTTGCCGATCGCGTAATGCAGCAACGTGTTGGGCCCTTGGTCCTGGATCGTGCCGCGTCAGAGCGCGCCGCGTGCGTCATCGCCGGCTGTCGTATAACGCGCCTGACGATACCGCCATCGGTCCCGTTTGTCAGCGCTGCGCCAGCAGCTCCACGGCCTTCTGCTGCTGCTTGGCTTCCGCGGTTTGCGGCTTCATCCGGCCCGCATCGACCTCCCCGGCCAGCATGAGGCGGTAGTCGTCCAGCGCCTTCTGCTGCTTGGCCAAGGGTCCCGGCGCGACGCTTTCCATATCGGCATTGGTGCGGGCCGCCGCTTCCGCATAGGTGATCTTGTGGGCTCGCGCGAGTGCCAGATTGGCCTCGTTGTTGGTCCGCATCGCGGCAGCCCGTTCGGGTGTCATCCGGTCGGCGACGCATCCCGACACCGTCAAGGCCAGCCCCAACCCCACGCCCGCAATCCATCCGTTCACCGTCGACATCTCCCACTCACGATCGCGTCTTGCCGACTCGCGCTATGGCTCCTCGCCGCGAGACTCGACGCATCCAACGTGAAGCGTGCGGCTCGAGCACGAAAGAGCTAGCGGGGCGGAATCGCCTGCTCGATCCCTGTTTTGCGCGCGCTATGGCAAATAGAGCGCGGTCCTGACCGAAAGTGCGCGCGATCGCGGCTCGGCGTGATCCTGGCTAAGATCCGATCTGGACGGATAAGAGCCGTGGCTCTATTATTGAACCATGCGCAAGATGATCCTATTCGTCGTGGCCTTTGGGGCCTTGGTTTCGGCACCGGCCTGGTCTGCGGATCTGGCGGCGCCCTATAGGTCCTATGGGCTGTCGGATTCATCGCTTCGGTTTGCCGAGCGGATCATCATCAGTCATCATCTGCTGACGCCTGACCAGCTGGCTTGCTCGACGCTCGTGCGCGGCGACAAGGCCATCAAGGAGGCCACCGAAGTGGTGGTTCTCGAAAAGCATGGCGGTGCATGCCCGGGCGACCCGCGCCGCGTTCAGGCTCGTTTCGGTCTTTACGTCGACGAGGTGAGCGGCTCGGTGCAATGGAACATCGCCGATCCGCTGGTTCTGCAGTCCATTCCCTGATCCTCGCAGCGTGAGCGTGCTTCGGACTCATGGGCGCTATGACTACATCCCGATCACGAAGCGACCCACCTATGATTGGCCGAACGGCAAGCGTCTTGCCGTCTATATCGGGCTGAATCTCGAAGATTTCGCGTTCGGCGAGGGGCTCGGGGCGGAGCTCGCGCCCGGGGGCCCTTCGCCCGATATCCTCAATTTCGCTTGGCGTGATTACGGCAACCGGGTCGGCGCATGGCGTCTGCTGGAGCTGTTCGACGATCTGGCTCTCCCGGCGTCGGTGCTGCTGAACAGCGTCCTCTACGACACCTGCCCGGATCTCCCCGTCGCGTTCCGACAGCGCGGCGACGAGTTCCTCGGTCACGGCCGCAGCAATGCCGAGCGGCAAGGCCTTCTTCCGGAGCGTGACGAGGCGGCGCTGATTGCCGAGGCGACCGCCACCTTGGCACGGCACGAGGGTCGGGCGCCCGGCGGGTGGCTCGGCCCATGGATCTCGGAAAGCGCGGTGACGCCCGATCTCCTGCAGGAGGCCGGCTACCGCTATCTCCTCGATTGGTGCATGGACGATCAGCCCGTGGTCATGCGGACTCGGCGGGGGCGCATCCTCGCGGTTCCGTATCCGCAGGAACTCAACGATATTCCGATGATCGTCGGCCGCAAAATTGGCGGGGACGCCTTCGCGGATATGATCGTGGATCAGTTCGACGAGATGCTGCATCAAAGCCGCGATGTGCCGCTGGTCATGGGAATCGCGCTGCATGCCTATCTGGTCGGCCAACCCTATCGGCTTCGCCATTTGCGCCGCGCCCTCGCGCATATCGCCGGCCAGCGCGACCTCGTTTTCATCACCCGGCCTGGTGCGATCGCGGCGCATGTCCTTTCGTTGCCGCCTGGAATCGTGCCGGGCTCCTGAGCGACGGCAGGCGTGACGCGAAAAAATCGTACAAAGCGGTGGCGTGATATTGCCGGTCCGGCCCGCTTCGGTTAGTCAGCCTAATGGGCCCAGCACTGCGTTGGGCCGCGGCTATCCGGCATAGCGCCGACAAGAAGTGGCAGAAGCCGCTCACGATATCGGTCGACACAACAGGAGGGAACATGATGCGTATGTCTCACATCGCGACTATCGTCGCGGCCGGATTGCTGGCCAGCACCACATTGGCATTCGCGGCCGGCCCCGAAATCGTCTCTGGCCCGAGCGCTCAGCCGGAATGTTTCGTTCCGTGGACGCAACAGACGAAATTCTTCAAATATCCCAAGAAGGCCGGTCCTTATCGCATTGCTTTGGCCAATGGTTTCATCGGCAATACCTGGCGTATTCAGATGATCAAGACCGCCAAGGCTTATTCCGAGCAGCCCGCCGTCAAGGCGCAGCTCAAGGAATTCAAGGTCGTTTCGACCGGCGAGGACATCGCGGCCCAGATCGCGGCCGTCAACAATTTCATCGACTCGGGCTATGATGCGATCGTGATCGACGCGCAGAACCCGACGGCGTTCAAATCCGTCGTGCGCCGCGCCAAGCAGGCCGGCGTGGTGCTGGTCGCTTTCGACAACACGATCGATACCGACGAGGGTATTAACGTCAACGTCGATCAGGAAGGCCTCGGCAAATATTGGGGCGAGTGGCTGGTCAAGACGGTGCCGAACGGCGGCAAGATCCTCGAAGTGCGGGGCGTGACCGGGACCCAGGTCGACACGGATCGACACAAGGGCATCCAGGATGTGCTGAAGGCCTCCGGAAAACCCTTCGAGACCGTCGAGGTCGTCGGCAAATGGGATGACGGCACGGCCCAGAAGGTGTCGGCCGACGCGATTTCGATCCACAAGCATTTCGACGGGATGACGGCCCAAGGCGGCTCGACCGGCATGGTCCGCGCCTTCATGGACGCGAAGCAGCCCTTCGTTCCGGCCGGCGCCGAAACCGAGAATGGCTTCCGCAAGCTATGCGCCGAACATTCCGCTGACGGGCTGAAATGCGCCTCGGGCGGCACCGGTCCGGCTCAGGTCGCCGTCGCGGTCAAGACTGCGATCGCGGCGCTCCAGGGCGACGTCGTGCCGCAATCCATCAAGTTGCCGCTGGCGCGCGTCGAAGATCCTGATTTCAAAGCCGGCGAAAATTTCTATCCGAAGCAGACCGATAACTTCTTCGTCGGTAACTCCTTCCCGAGCTGTGGCATCAATTTCACGGCGCAGGAAATCATGGGTCAGTCCGAGACCAACCAGTAACGTCACGCTGCTTCGACGACAGCCGGGCCTCTGCCCGGCTGTCGCGACCAGGCTCAAGACATCAACCAACGGGTCTCCCTCGATGAACGACGGCAGGATCGCCGATGCGTCACCGCCCTTGTTCCGCATGCAGGGAATCTCCAAGCGTTACGGTGGCGTGCGTGCTCTCGACGGCGTCAGCCTCGATGTCCGCGCCGGGCGCATTCATGCGATCCTGGGGGAGAACGGCGCTGGGAAATCCAGCCTCATCAAGATCATGTCGGGGGTCGTGCAGCCCGACGAAGGAACCCTGACGCTCGATGGCGCAGCCGTTCGTTTCCCCGATCCGGCCGCCGCCAACCGGGCCGGAATCGTCTGCATCTTTCAGGAATTGTCGCTGATCCCCGACCTTTCGGTGGCCGACAACATCATGATCAGCAATCCGCCCATGCGCTTCGGCATGATCGATCGCGCCGCCCAGCGCACCATGGCGATGCAGGCGTTGGCACGGGCAGGGGCCGGCGACATCCATCCCGCCGCCCGGGTCAAGGATTTGCCGCTGTCGCGCCGCCAGCTCGTCGAGATCGCCAAGGCGCTGGCCCGCAACCCGCGCATCCTGATCCTCGATGAAGCGACGTCGGCTCTCACGGCCAGCGACGTGGCGTCGGTGTTCAGCGTGTTGAAGACGCTCCGGTCGGAAGGGCTGGCGCTGGTCTACATCTCGCATCGGATGCAGGAGATCACCGAACTCGCGGATGATTGCAGCGTGTTCCGCAACGGTCGCAACATCGAGACCTATCCGGCCGGCACCAAGACGGACGATGAGGTCGTCAAGTTGATGATCGGCCGCGACTACAGCCACGTCTTTCCGCCGAAGCCCGCCCCCATTCCCGACAGCAAGGTGCCGGCGCTTGAATTACGCCGGCTGTCTTGGGGCGGCCGGCTGAGCGACATTTCGTTGAGCGTCCGGCCCGGCGAGATCGTCGGGCTTGGCGGTCTCGACGGGCAGGGGCAGCGCGAGCTGCTGCTGGCGCTCTTCGGTGTGCTGCGCGGCGTGACGGGTGAGGTGCTGATCGACGGCAGCCCCGTCTCGATCAAAGGGCCTGGCGACGCCAAATCGCCCGCCAACGGGATTGCGCTAATCCCAGAGGATCGGAAGACCGAGGGGTTGATGCTGCCGATGTCGGTCGGCCAGAACCTGTCCTTTGCGGCGCTCGATCGGTTTACCAGCGGCGGCGTGATCGATCGCGGGGCCGAGCGGCAGGCGATCGATGCGATGTTGCGCCTGCTCGAGATCAAGACCGCCTCGATCGACGTTCCCGTCTCGGCGCTGTCGGGCGGCAACCAGCAGAAGGTGGTGATCGCCAAATGGCTGATGATCGCGCCGAAGATCATCCTGCTGAACGACCCGACGCGCGGCATCGACGTCGGCACCAAGCAGGAGATTTATCGCCTGCTGCGGAAGCTTGCCGACGATGGCGCCGCGATCCTGCTCTATTCGACCGATTATGCCGAACTCATCGGCTGCTGCGACCGGGTCGCGGTGCTCTATGACGGATCGGTGCGGCGCATGCTGGCCGGCCATGACATCACCGAACATGCGCTGATCAGCAGCGCTCTTAATATCGATACTCCAACCGGGGAGGCCGGCGCTGCGCCGGCGCATGTCTCGTGAGCGATTGGCGCTATCGCCTGAGCGAGCATAAGGCGACGATCTTCGCCGCGCTCGTGTTCGTCGTGATCTTCGCGATCTATACGGCCAACCACCCGGCCGGGTTCAGCGCCAACGTGGTGCAGACGGCCGCCAACAAGGGCGTTCTGCTGGCCTTGATCGCCGTCGCGCAGACCTTCGTGGTGTTGACGGCCGGCATCGATCTGTCGCTTGGCTCAATCTTCATTCTCTCGAATTGCCTGGCCTCCTGGATCGTTATCGGATCGCCCGCCATGACGGCGCTCGGGATTCTCGGCGTGATGGCGACGGGGCTCGCCTGCGGTGCGATCAACGGCGCGCTGGTGATCGTCGGACGTCTGCAGCCGATCGTCGCCACCATCGCGACGAGCGCGATCTTCTTCGGAGTGGCGCTGCAGTTGCGCCCGCAGCCCGGCGGCGACATCAACGGCGACCTCGCCGATGCGATCACCGGTCAATTGCCCGGCGGCATTCCGACCAGCGTCGTCGCGCTGGCGGTCGTGATGTTGCTGATCTGGGTGCCGTTCCGCCGCTCGCTCACGGGGCGCGCCGTCTACGCGGTCGGCTCATCCGAGGTGTCGGCCTATATGTCCGGCGTGCCGGTCCGCCGCGCCACCTTCACGGCCTATATGTTGGCTGGGCTTTTCGCGTCCCTGGGCGGCCTGATGTTGGCCTTCTTCACCTCCTCGGGGGAGGCCTCGTCGTCGAATGCAGCGACCTACACGTTGAATTCCATCGCCGCCGTGGTGATCGGCGGTGTGTCGCTCTTCGGCGGCTCCGGCAGCGCCATCGGGGCGATCTTCGGTGCGTTGATCTTCCGCACCATCAACGACCTGTTGTTCGTGTTCGACCTCGACCCGCTCTGGCAGCCCCTGTTCCTCGGGCTCGTGCTGCTGGCCGCCGTGTGTCTCGGCTCATTCCGCCTGATCAGCATCCGCAATCGGCTCGACCTTTTCAGGCAATGACCATGCAACCCGGCTCAGCCACACCCCCCATTTCCCGTATGCCCGCGATCCTCCGACGGATCGATCCGGCGGTCGCGACCGCCTTCGGCTGCATCGTCGTGCTGCTGCTGGTCGGCAGCCTCTACTCGAGCAGCTTTCTGTCCCCCGACTATCTGCTGCAGCAGCTTCAGGTCGGCGCCTTCCTGGCCATGGTGGCGAGCGGCATGATGATCGTCATCCTGCTCGGTCAGATCGACCTGTCGATCCCTTGGCTCATGGCGGTGGGTGGCATGATGTCGACCGCCGCCGCTGGCTGGGGCCCCTGGGGCGATGTCGTCGCCATTCCGTTCGGCGTGTTGTGTGGGCTCGGGTTCGGGCTGATTAACGGCGTCGGCGTCGCCTATCTGCGGGTGCCGTCGATGATTTTCACGCTTGGCATCAACGCGGTCGCGCAGGGCCTGATGATCTTGCGGACCGGTGGCTCGGCGCCGCAGGATATGGCGACCCCCACCATGCACGAACTCGCGACCGGGCATCTCGTCGGACCGATCCCGAACGCGGTGTGGATCTGGGTCGTGGTCGGGCTCGCGACCGTGTTTCTGCTGACCCGCACGAGTTTCGGCCGGGCCGTTTACGGTATCGGCAATCAGGAACCGGCCGCCTATCTGTCGGGCATCCCGAATCAGCGGATCGTTCTCCTGGCGTTCGGCCTTTCGGGCGCGCTGGCCGCCTTCGGAGGCGTATTGCTGGCGGGCTACTCGACCAAAGCCTATCAAGGCATGGGAGATGCCTATCTGCTGCCCGCCATCGCGGCTGTGGTGCTCGGCGGCACCTCGATCCTCGGCGGCAAGGGCTCCTATCTTGGCACGACGGCGGGCGTCATTCTGATCACGCTGCTGCAGTCGATCCTCTCGGTCATGCAAATTGCTGAATCCGGCCGCCAGATCATCTATGGGGTCGTGATCCTGGCCATGCTGCTGCTGTATGGACGATCGAAGCGCACCAACGGCTGACGGCCGGATGGGTGAGGTTCAGCGCCGATCCGGCGCACAGCCGCGAAGGACGGTCGCGGCGCCGAAGGTCGCCCGGAGTTTGGCGCAGCCCCAGGCACGCAGGGGTGTTGGCGCGTAAGCGTTGAGCACGATGCCGAGCGGATCATCCGGGGTCGCTGTATTATCGACATAGCTGTACCAGCGCGCCGCCACGAGGCTGCCAATCCCGAGTGCCAGGATCAGGCTTGTGCGACGGGCGCGGGAGCGGCGTGGCCGTGGCGCAATATAGGCAGCATCGGCCCGACCGTCCGAGCGGCGTAACAGCATCAGCGACATCGACCACGCCGTCACGATCAGCGCGACGGCGAACAGCATGGCGCCGCCACCGAGCACGATCAGCAGGGGCACCACGCGACCATCGACCCAGGTGGCCGCTACGGTTCCATCGCTATGGGACCACAGATATCCGCTCCGGCCGAGCTGATCAGCTGTCACGAAGCCAGAGATGCGGAAGGCGGCGACGCCCGCACAGGCCGCGAGGGCCAGCAAGGCCGCGACGATCAGCCGAAGCGGCCGCCAGACGCGGGCTGCCGGGAGGCCCGTTCCCGGAGTCACATCGTCGATCGGAATTGGAGCGGGCGACGCGTCGCTCACGTCGGCCGCCTCAGGCGGCGGTCTGCCCCGGTAGTGACGGGTAGGTCCCGGCATTGTCGTTCGAGCGACGGCTTTGTTGCTCGAGATCGGCCTTCAAACGCGCAACTTCGGCGCGAAGCTCATCGCTTTCGCGCTTGGCCAAGCGGGCCGCGCGGCGGAAACGGCCCTGGCCGAACCATGTCGCAATGCCGCCGATGATGATGCCGGTTCCGATCACGATCAGGATCACGACAAAGAGAGGACCGTTCAGCGCGAAAGCTGGGATGTCGGTCGCGAACGGATCGAACGACACCGTGACGCCCTGGCGATTGGCGACCGCGAAGGCGACGGCGATCAACGCCAGCGGCACCAAAATCACGAGTTTCAGAAACGTCTTCATGGAATATCGAGACCTTTCGGACGCGGGGCGATCGTGCGGGACAGTTCAGAGTATGACGCCAACGATGTGGGCCAGGATTGTGTCCTGCCGTCGACGACCCTGTCCCAATTGTCCGAGGCCGGAACGCTCGGGATAAACTCAGGCGCTGACGTTCAGGCGCTCGCGCATTTCCTTGCCGGTTTTAAAGAATGGCACAGCCTTTTGGTCGACATCGACATGAGCGCCGGTGCGCGGATTGCGGCCGAGGCGAGCGTCGCGGCGCTTGATCGAGAAGGCGCCAAAGCCCCGCAACTCGACGCGATCGCCCCGCGTCAGAGCATTGGTGATCTCGTCCAGGATGGCGTTGACGATGCGTTCGACGTCGCGTTGGTAGAGGTGTGGGTTCTTTTCAGCGATCCGCTGGACGAGTTCCGACTTGATCACCTTGGCCCCAAATCCGCTACGGCTGGGTCACGATAAGGCTCAAATTCCGTGCCCCGTAACCCTTCAATTCACTCAGCTACCCTGCCAAATGGAGACCAGACCGTCAAGCTTCGGGGCCTCTTCGAGGGCAGCGGTCTGATGCAGCAGATGCCCGACCATTGACCAGCCGAGCCCATCGGCCAGCGTTGCGGCGGCGCCAAAAAGGCCAAGCCGCTCAAGGCTTCGGTCGGTTTTCCAATCGCGAATCGGTAATCCTTTTGCGACGCCTTTCTGGGTTTCGAGCCAGGCCACGGCATCCTCTTCGCTGCCGATCTGGTCGATCAGCTTGAGCGGCATGCTTTGCCGGCCGGTGAAGACGCGACCATCGTCGACGGCGGCGAGGTCGGTGTCGCTCATGTGGCGGCGGTCCTTCACCAACGCCTTGAACCAATCGAAACTGTCGCTCACCAGGGAGGCGAGTGCCGCGCGGGCCGCATCGCTGGTCGGCTCGAAACCGTTCGGCGACGCCTTGAGCGGCGCCGACTTCACGGTCTCGACTTTTACGCCCACCTTGTCGAGTAGTCCGGAGACGTTGGGAAATTCGAACAGCACACCGATCGAGCCGACGAGGGAATTCCCACGCGCCACGATGTGGTCGGCCCCAAGGGCCGCGATATAGGCACCCGACGCCGCCATGGTGCCGACGGTCGCGACGACTGGCTTCTTGGCCGCGACTTTGCGGATCGCATCATACAGCCGCTCAGAGCCGACAGTAGTGCCGCCCGGACTTTCCAGCGACAGGATGAGGGCTGTCGCATTCGAGGTCGCGATCTCGTCGAGGAGCTTGATGGTCGCGTCATCGCCCGTGATGACACCTTGGATCTTGAGGCGTGCAATATGCGGCACCAGCGTGCCGGCGCCGCGCGGACCAACGATCTGCAACCCGATGCCGACCAGCGCCAGAGCGACGATCACGCAGGCGATGGCGCGCCAGAAGAACAATTTGCGCCTCATCCGGCGGCGGTCGACGAGGTAATCGGCAGTTGATCCGGCGATATGGGACATGAGGATCTCGACTGAATGGGTTTAGACCGGACCCTAGACCAAGATCCCACGCGAGGGAATTCACGTTCCGCGCCGCCTTGCGGTGCGAGGACGCCGTTCAGGATCGCTCTTTCAGGACGTCGATGAAGGCCCGCAATCCAGGTGGCACGTGCCGATGTCCAGGGTAGTAGAGAAACAGTCCCGGGATCGCGGGACACCAATCCTCCAGCACGAGTCGTAGGGCACCGCGTTGGATGAACGAGCGCGCCACATCGTCGGACAGATAGGCGATCCCCAGGCCGTCGGCGGCGGCTTCGGCCATCAGACTCATCGAGTCGAGTGTCAGCGGGCCGGGAACATCGATGCTGATGCTCTGACCGTGTTTTTCGAATTCCCAGTGGAACAGCCTGCCGCTCGGGAGACGAAAGCGAATGCAAGTATGGTGTCGCAGATCCTCGGGGGTGGTCGGCGCCGGGTTTGCCGCGATGTAAAGCGGAGATGCGACGGGAACGAAACGCACGTCTCCCCCGAAGCGTATGGCGATCATGTCGCGAGGCACATCGTCGCCTAGCCGAATCCCCGCGTCGAACCCCTTCGCGATGATGTCGCTCAACATGCCGTCTGTGACAAGATCGAGCGACATCTCCGGATAGCGCGCCAGGAATGTCGGAACCACCGAGGCGAGTAGCAGCCGGATCGCTATGTCGCTGCTGTTGATCCGCAAGGTTCCGCTCGGGCGTCCGCGCAAGGCCCCGATTTCGTCGATCGCGAGATCGAAATCCTTCAGCACGGGTCGCAAGCGGGTCGCCAGTTGGTCTCCGGCCTCAGTCGTGGACACACTCCGGGTCGTGCGATGCAGGAGACGTACTCCCATCTTCGCCTCGAGATTTCGCACCATGTGGCTCAGCGTGGATGGCGACTGACCGAGCTCTTGGGCAGCCTTGCTGAAGCTCCGATGCGCCACGATGGCCATGAAGGCTGTCATGTCAGAAAGTGTCGGCCGGTCTTTCATGGGATTTCTTCACTAGCCTATGCAGATCTATGCGGATAGTCGCATGGATCGATAGGCTTAGCTTGTCCTCATGGGCTGTGTTGCACGGCTCGCGAAAGGCATCCTCATGAGCAAGACTTGGTTTATCACCGGCACCTCCTCCGGCATCGGTCGTGCGTTGACGCAGCGACTTCTCGACCATGGCGACCGGGTGGCCGCGACGTTGCGAACGGTGAGCGCCCTCGATGATCTCGCGGCCCGGTTTGGCGATCGCCTCTGGACCGCCGCGCTGGATGTCACCGACACCGCTGAGGTACGCCATGTCGTCGGCCGAGCTTTCGCCGCCCTCGGCCGGATCGACGTCGTCGTGAACAATGCCGGCTACGGCCTGTTCGGCGCCGCCGAGGAGGTGACCGACGAGCAGATCGAGCGGCAGTTCGACACCAATGTGGTGGGGTCGATCCAGGTCATCCGGGCCGCCCTCCCACATCTCCGCGCCCAGGGTGGCGGACGGATCATGCAGGTCTCGTCGGAAGGAGGCCAGATCGCCTATCCGAATTTCAGCCTCTATCACGCCAGTAAATTCGCCATCGAAGGCTTCATCGAGTCCGTAGCTCAGGAGGTCGCACCCTTCGGTATCGACTTCACGATCGTCGGGCCGGGCCCCACCAAGACGAACTTCGGCGCCGGACTGGTGAGCTCGCCCCCGATGTCGATCTACGACGACACACCGGTCGGGGAAATGCGCCGTGCCGTTTCGTCGGGCGCCTTTCCGCTGCCGGGAGATGTCGACAAGATGGCCGATGTCATGATCGCATCGGCAGAGCGCCGCCCGGCACCGTTTCGTCTCGTGCTGGGAGCGGACTCCTACAAGCGCGTCCATCACGCATTGACGCAACGCCTTGCGGCACTCGAGGCGCAGAAGGACATCGCTTCGTCGACCGATACCGACACGTGATGGCAGGCCTGACCCACGCCGCTGCAGCGTAGCGACTAGCGTCGGGCCCGGTCGGCGGCCAGCAAAGCGAGACCGGACGCGACGGATTGGAACGCGTTGCCGGTATGCAGCCGCTCCGGGCCGAAGCGATCCTCAAACAGGCGCCGCACGGCCGGCACGTAGGAGGTTCCGCCCGTCATGAACACGGCGTCGATGTCATCGGTGCCGAGACCCGAGGCTACCATGGCCTCGTCGGTCGCGGCTGAGATGCGGGCGAGGTCCGGCGCGATGAAGCGCTCGAAGTCGCGACGCGTCACCTTGGCTCGAAGCGTCACGCCGCCCGAGTGGAAATCCAGCTCGGCCTGCTCCTCGGACGAGAGCCGCATCTTGACGGCGCTGATGGCGCGGTAGAGCTCGAAGCCGAGATCCATGTCGAGAAACGTCATCAGCGCTTCGATCCGCTCGGGCACGTCGCTCGAAGCCGCGAGGCTCTTCAACTCGGCCATGACCTTGCTGGTCTTCAGCCACGACAACTGATGCCATTGGGCGAAGGCCGCATGCACATAAGCCGGGAAGGGCAGCAGCTTGTCGAACGAGCGATAATGGCTGTTCTTACCGAGTTGCGGCGAGACCAGATGGTCGACCAGCCGATAATCGAACGTGTCGCCCGCGACGCCGACGCCCGAATGGGCCAGCGGCGTGCCCTCGAGGCGGCCAGCCGCGTCGCGCGTGAAACGGATGACCGAGAAATCGCTGGTGCCGCCCCCGAAATCGGCGACCAGCACGGTTTCGTCGCGTTTGAGATTGCGGGCATACCAATAGGCGGCGCCCAGTGGCTCATAGGCGAGATCCACCTGTGGCAGACCGGCTTCCGCATAAGCGCTTTGAAGCCGCTTGACCGCCAGCGCCTCGTCGGGTCGCCCGCCGGCGAACACGACTGGACGGCCGCCGACGATCGGCACATTCGGCGTGATGACGCGGTCGCGGTCCTGCGCCAGCAGATGATTGAGAAATGTCGCGATCAGCGCCTCGATCGTGAAGCGCTTGCCGAACAGCCGCGTCTCCGTGAACGAAGCCGTCGCCACATAGGTCTTGATCGATTGGACAAACCGATGATGGCCGTCGGGCGAGAGGGCGCGCTGGAGCGCGTCCGGGCCGCCGACATGACGCAGTGTCGCCTTCGGCATGCGTCCCTCGCTCCAAAACGTGAGGGCAGTGCGAAACACCTCGGACGGGCCCTCGGCGGACGGCCAGGAGATGTTTTCGACGCGGCCATGCTGGTCCGCGATCGCGACGGTCGAGTTGGTGGTGCCGAAGTCGATGCCGATGGCGTGAGTCATCATGGGTGTCCCGTGGCTCAAGGGTCGGTTGAGGCTTCGGCGTCGGCGCGAGAACCGACGGCGACGAAAAAGCCCGCGCGGGGTAATGCCCCGCGCGGGCTTCGATGCGAGTCGTATCCGGGGCAGTGAGGGCCCGGAGCGTGACGTCTTAGTTCTGGTTGTCGCGCTGACGCTTGAGCGCCGCACCGAGAATGTCGCCCAAGGACGCGCCGGAATCAGCCGACCCATATTGAGCGATGGCTTCCTTTTCCTCGGCCATTTCGAGCGCCTTGACCGACACGGCGACCTTGCGGGCCTTCCGGTCGAACAAGGTGATGCGTGCATCGACCTTTTCGCCAACCGCAAAGCGATCCGGACGCTGATCGTTGCGATCGCGCGCCAATTCGGCGCGACGGACGAAGCAGGTGAGGTCCGTCCCGGCGATCTTCACATCGACGCCGCCATCGCGAACTTCGATGATCTCGCAGGTGACGACCGCGCCCTTGCGCAATTCGCCCGGGCCGCCAGCCGGAGCCGGGGTGGTGCCGGCCGTAGCCGCATCGGTGCCCGCAACAGCGAATACCGGCTCGGAATCGGCAGCCTTCGAGACGAAGGGGTCGCCGGCGAGCTGCTTGATGCCGAGCGAGATGCGCTCCTTTTCGATGTCGACGTCAAGCACTTGCGCCTTGACCATGTCGCCCTTCTTGAAGTCGTCGATCACCTGCTCGCCAGGCTTCGTCCAGTCGAGGTCGGAGAGATGGACCATGCCGTCCACATCGCCTTCGAGGCCGATGAACAAACCGAATTCGGTCTTGTTCTTGACCTCGCCTTCGACGATCGATCCCGTCGGGAATTGCTCGGCGAAGCTCTCCCACGGATTGGCGAGCGTCTGCTTGAGGCCGAGCGAGATGCGGCGCTTGACCGGATCGACTTCCAGAACCTGAACGTCGACTTCCTGGCTCGTCGCCACGATCTTGCCGGGGTGGACGTTCTTCTTCGTCCACGACATCTCGGACACGTGGATAAGACCCTCGATCCCCGGCTCGAGCTCCACGAAGGCGCCGTAGTCGGTGATGTTGGTGACGCGGCCCGACAGGCGCGCCTCGATCGGGTATTTGGCCTCGATGCCCTGCCACGGATCGTCCAGCAGTTGCTTCATGCCCAGCGAGATGCGGTGCGTCTCGTGGTTGATCTTGATGATCTTCACCTTCACGGTCTGGCCGATGTTCAGCACTTCCGTGGGATGGTTGACGCGACGCCATGCGATATCGGTGACGTGCAGCAGGCCATCGATGCCGCCGAGGTCCACGAATGCGCCGTAATCGGTGATGTTCTTCACCGTTCCGTCGATCACCTGACCCTCTTCGAGGTTCGCCACGATCTCGTGACGCTGCTCGGCGCGGGATTCTTCAAGCACGGTCCGACGCGACACGACGATATTGCCGCGACGGCGATCCATCTTGAGGATCTGGAACGGCTGCGGGATGCCCATCAGCGGCGCGACGTCGCGCACCGGACGGATATCGACCTGCGAGCGGGGCAAGAACGCGACAGCGCCGTCGAGGTCGACCGTGAAGCCACCCTTGACCTGGTTGAAGATGACGCCTTCGACCTTTTCCTGCTTCTCGAACGCCTTTTCGAGCTTGACCCAGCTCTCTTCGCGACGGGCCTTGTCGCGCGAGATCACGGCCTCGCCGAGCGCGTTTTCGACGCGTTCGAGATAGACCTCGACTTCGTCGCCGACCTTGGGGGCGGCTTCGCGGTTCGGGCCGGTAAATTCCTTGAGGGCAACGCGACCTTCGGTCTTCAGACCGATGTCGATGACCGCGACATCCTTTTCGATGGCGACGATAATACCCTTGACGACGGTTCCTTCGAACGCATCGTTATTGCCATAGCTCTCGTCGAGCAGAGCGGCAAAGTCTTCACGCGTCGGGGTGCGTGAGTTGGAAACAACAGCGGACATTCAATCTCCTGGAGTGCCCTTGACGGGCGGCGCCGGCCGGGTTGGTGTTTCAGGGTGCCTGTCGACGCCGACGATCGTCCGTTATCGGAGCGATCCTCCGCCCCAAAAGGGCGGGCCGGCGCGGGGCCGGCGAGGGCAGGCGGTTGGTCGTCTCGAAACCGAAACGGCCCGATCCCAAAGATGGAGCCGGGACGGCGTAACAGCAACAGAAGAGCGCCATAGCAGAAACCTGCCGGAGACGCAACGGAGCGTGACCGATGCACCTTGAGGCCGCGTCTCAGCGCGGCGGGATGACCCGCGTTTCACCCACGTCCAAGGTCGTGAAGTCATCGATCGTGAGCCCCGCCTCGGCGCGGGCTTGGCCAAGGGCGAGAAGCGGCTCGTCGATCGGCTCGTCGGTCAATTGGACCGTACCGAAGTGCATCCCGATGCTGTGGCGAGCCTGCAAATCCTGATGGGCCCGAACGGCCTCGGCCGGATTCATGTGTTGGCTCTGCATGAACCAGCGCGGCTCGTAAGCGCCGATCGGCAGCAGCGCGACATCCGGCTCGCCAAGGCGCCGGCGGATCTCCGAGAACCAGCCGCAATAGCCGCTGTCGCCTGCGACATAGATGCGGCTCGCTCCGCTCTCGATCATAAAGCCGCCCCAGAGCGTCTGGCGGCGGTCACTCAGGGAGCGGCTCGACCAATGTTGCGCCGGCACGAACGTGATCGACACGCTCAGGCGAAGCCCGATCGCCTGCCACCAATCGAGTTCGGCCGCGCCCGCAATGCCCTTGCGCGCCAGATAGGCCCCGTTGCCGAGGCCGGTCACGATGGGAACCCGCTTGCCGCGGGGAGATGGTCGCGTCCGCAACGCGCGGAGGCTCGGCAGATCCATGTGGTCGTAGTGGTTATGGGTGAGCAGAACGAGGTCGATGGGCGGCAGCTGGTCGATCGACAGGCCCGGCGGGCGGATCCGTTTCGGCCCGAGAAAGCTGATCGGGCTCACCCGCTCAGAAAAGACGGGATCGACCAGGATGGTGCAGTCCGCGGTTCGGATCAGGGCGCTCGCATGGCCGATGAATGTCACGGCGACCTCGCCGGCATCGATGCGCGATGGTGCGGGTGGGTAGGGGAGATTGTCCCGATGGGCGGGCCATAACGCCCGATGTCCGGTCCGCCTCCAGCGCAAAAGATCAGCGGCTGTCTTGTCGGTATCGACGCCCGGATTGAAAAAATGCGATCCGTCGAAATGGTCGGAGCGCGGATGGGGAAGTGGTGCGGGAAGCTGCATGGTCCCGATCTTAGCGCGGTCGCGGGGCCGCGTGCACTGCAAAACACCGGGCAAGCGAACATCGGAGCCGTGGCGGCGTTGATCCCATGATCTCGTTTCGCAGGGACCCGACCATGACCCAGACGTTTCTGATCGCCGCTTTGACGGCTTCGACCTTCGTGGCGGCCATTTCCCCAGCCGGTGCGGCAGCCAATCCGCTCGCGCCGTATCGATGGACGCATCGTGTTCTGCTGGTGTCGGCTCCTTCGGCGGACGATCCGCAACTGCTTGAGCAGAAGACGATGTTCCGGGCCATGCAGAAGGGCGCCGCGGAGCGTGATCTCGCGCTCGTCGAGGCGGTGGGCGACGGCGCCAAGGCGCGAGCCCTCCGGGCGGCCGCCGAAGTCGATGGTGCAGGGTTTCGCGTGCTGCTGATCGGTAAGGATGGCGGCACGAAGATGTCGTCCGAGACGCCGCTTGGCCCCGACGTTCTGTTTCCGACGATCGACGCGATGCCCATGCGCCGGGACGAAGCGGCCCGTCAGCCGTGACGATCTAACCGACGGCGCTCGCCGGGAGGCGACACGGGCTTGCAACTCGTTTGCGACTGCTTGCTCGGCCATGCTGCCGACGAGGCGGTCTTTTTGCCTGACATGACGGGTCGATCGGGCCAGGAACCTTAAATGCGGGTTGCCAAGCCGATTGGGATTGGGTACACGACCGTCACTGCAGCCTGACCGATCCGGTCGGGCCTACGATCTGTTTCCGGATCGTTTTGCCCCTCGCGGCATGCGCGCCCGTAGCTCAGCTGGATAGAGCATCAGACTACGAATCTGAGGGTCGGACGTTCGAATCGTTCCGGGCGCGCCAAATTCGACATATAGCAATCGTCGATCGCTTCTAACGAGAGTCGACGCCTGTGTTGGCGGGCGATGGTCCGTGCTGGGTCGCTCCAATCGTTCCGTGCGGCGCCTCGATTGGATTGCAATCCAGGCTCCCGATGTCCAACGCCCGCCGAGTGATCAACCCGGGTTGGGCGATCGTCGCGAAATCTTTCCGACGAAGTCGCGGGTGCGGGTCACTGTCGGGGCGTCGAAGATCTGGTCGGGTGGTCCGATTTCCTGGACCTTGCCGTCGGCCATGAAGGCGACGCGGTGCGACACGTCACGCACGAAACTCATCTCATGCGACACGATCAACATCGTGATCTGCCCCGAGGCGAGCAACCGGATCGTATCCAGCACCTCGCTGACACGCTCGGGATCGAGCGCCGAGGTTACTTCGTCGAGCAGCAGGAGATCGGGCTTCAGGCAGAGCGCGCGGGCGATGGCGACCCGCTGCTGCTGGCCACCTGACAATTGGTCGGGATAAGCGTCCAGCTTGTCGCCAAGCCCAACCTTGTCGAGCAGGGCCCGCGCCTCGGCATCGACCTCCCGCCGATCCCGCTTCTTAATCGTGACCGGCGCCACGGTGACGTTTTTGAGAACCGTCATGTTGCCGAACAGATTATATTGCTGGAACACGATGGCCATGCGGTCGCGGGCCGCCTTGAGCGAGCGTCGGTCCGCATAATCGATCGACTGACCGGCGAGCGTGACGCCGCCGTGCTCGGGCCGCAGCAACCCCGTGATGACCCGAAGCAGCGTGCTCTTCCCCGATCCCGACGGGCCGATCAGGCTGACGATCTCGCCGCGCTCGACCGACAGGTCGATGCCGTCGAGCACCGCAACTTTGCCGTAGCGCGCGCTAAGTCCGCGGATGTCGAGATGCGCCAAGGCGATGCTCCAGGTGGCCGCCGAGGCGCGCCAAGGGGTATGAGATGAGGAAGTACAAAAGCAGCACGGCGCCGAACACCAGAAAGGCCGAAAAGCCCTTGGTGTTGAGGATTTTGCCGGCCTGCGTGAGTTCGAGAACGCCGGCCTGCGACGCAAGCGCCGTATCCTTGATGAAGAGGACGAAATAACCGAAGACCGGCGGGAGGATCAGCGGCCAGGCTTGAGGCAGCCGCACTAGCCGCAAGGTTTGCCAGGTCGAAAAATTCATCGCGGTGGCTGCCTCGATCTGGCTCTGATTGACTGCCCCGAGACCGCCCCGGATGATCTCCGCCACGAAGGCGGTCGATATGACCGATGTGGCGATCAGCGCGATCGTCAGCGGCGATGCATCGAAACCGAGCACCTGCGCGCCGAAGAAGAACAGCATGAGCGTGACGAGGAACGGCACCCGCCGCACGATCTCGACATAGAAGCCGGCGAGAACGCGCATCGGCAGCAGCGGCCAGCCATGCGACATGCGCGCGAGCGAGACCAGAAACCCGATTACCAGGCCGACGAGGCACCCGACGGCCGAGAGCAGCAACGTCGTCAGCGCCGCTTCGCCCAACAGGATCAAATTGTACGATGTAAAGACTTGCGGGATCTGCGCGATGATATCGTTGAACATCACAGCACCTTGATCCGGACTCGGAACGCCAGTCGCCCGACGACCGCCAGAAGCAGTGTGGCCGCGAAGGTGATCGCGACATAGATTACCGCCACCGTGGTGAAGACCTCGATCGAGCGAAACGTCGTCGAATTCACGTTATAGGCGCGGCCGGTGAGTTCCTCGACCCCGAAGACCGCCGCCATCGAGGTGCCGAGCGTCATCAGAATATATTGGTTGCTGAGCGCCGGCAGCACGACGCGGAAAATATGCGGCAGCACGACATGCCGGAGGGTTTGCAGCCGGTTCATGCCGAGCGTTTCGGCCGCGTCGAGTTCCTGCTGATGGACGGAGGCGAGGCCCGCCCGTAAGATTTCGGTCAGATAGGCGCCGGCATTCAGCGTCATGCCGATCAGTACTGCGGCGAAGGGCGAGAACAGCACCCCGAGATCCGGCAGGCCGAAGAAGATCACATAGATCTGCACGAGCTGCGGGGTGTTGGTAAAAAACGCCACATAGATCCTGGCGAGGCGCGACAGAAGAGGACCGCCCTGGTCGCGGGCGATCGCGCCGCAGAGGCCGAGGACGGCACCCCCGGCGAAAGCCAGGACGCTGAGTTCAAGGCTGATCAGGGCACCGCCCAGGAAATAGGGCAGATAAGGCGTGATCTGACTATACTGCAGGACGTAGTGCATGGGTCGATCACGCCTTCACGAACGAAGCCTCAGAAATAGGGTGTGACCGGGATCGGATAGACCATGTCGATGCCGAACCACTTCTTGTAGGTGGTCGCCATGAAGCCGTTGGTCTGCAACTGGAACACCGCAGTATTGAGCCAGCTTTTCAGCGCATCGTTGCCGTGCGCAACGCCAATGCAATCGTAATCGACGTCGGGTTTGCTATCGAGGATGATCCGCGTCTCGGTCTTGTAGGTCTTGGTGTAGGGACCGATGTAGTCGACCACGTCGACGATCGCGTCGCCGCGTCCCTGGAACAGCGCCCGCACTGCATCGGGATAATTGTCGAACAACGTGACTTGCGCCTTCGGCATGTGGGTCTTGACATATTCGACCGGGGTCGTGCCGCGCACCTCGATCAGATGAACGTCGGCCGAGTCGAGATCCGCGAGGGTCTTGAACGGCTTGTCCTTCAGCGTCATGGCGCTGATCGCCTCGGTCTGGATCGGCAGCGAGAAATCGATCACTTTGGCCCGGTCCGGTGTGCGCGTAAGGGCGCCGAGCACGATATCGGCCTTGCCGGTCACCAGAAACGGCACGCGGTCGGCCGAGTTGACCTGGACCAGCGAGACGTCGACGCCGAGCATCTGGCTCAGTTTGGTGGCGACGTCGACATCGAAGCCTTCGATCTCGTTCTTGTCGTTGAAGCGACCGAGTGGCGGCAGATTGGGGTTGATGCCCACCACCAGCTTCTTGGCCGACAGAATATCGTCGAGGCTGTGGGCGGACGCCGGAGCGGGAGACATGGCAACCAAGGCCATGCCGGCCAATCCGCAAATGATCTTCAAGGCACTCATGGTTCGACCCTCTCCTATGCGCCGTCCGATCGTGCCAGTCTGGCAGACAGGTTGCGCCAACCCCTTTAACGGTGTACGTATCGTATACCGTTCGGACGCGAAACAAACACCAAGATGGATGAAAGTCAATCCACCATGAGGCTGCCGCCATGATCTCGGTTTCCCTTCGTGCCGCCGACATTCAGCGCGGTGAGCCTCTCGCGTTCAGCTTCGATGGCGTGGTGGTTCCGGCCTATGCCGGCGAGTCCGTCGCGGCCGCATTGTTGGCGGCCGGCATCCGCATCTTGCGCGCAAGCCCACGAAACGCGCAGCCGCGCGGAGCCTTCTGCTGGATGGGGTTGTGCCAGGAATGTACCGTGGTGGTCGATCATGTCCGCCGCCCCGCCTGCCGTGTCATCGTGCGTGAGGGCATGCAGGTGATGTCGGGAACGATCGCGTGATGGGTTCGCCCGACCTTCTCGTCATTGGCGCAGGGCCGGCCGGCATCGAAGCCGCCCTCGCGGCCGCCTCCTGCGGATTGGCCGTCACGCTGGTCGATGAAGCGCCCGCCGCCGGCGGCCAGGTCTATCGCGCTCCCCCGGCCGCCTTCTCGGGCGGCAGCGCGTCGCCCGAGCGCAAGACCGGAGACGCGCTTCGGGCCCGCCTCGCAGCAAGCCCGGTGACCGTCGTGTTCGACCATATGGTCTGGTCCATATCGCCCGGGTTCCGAGTCGACGCCCTTGGGCCAGACGGCCCGCGCTCCTGGCGCGCGCGCGCCGTCGTCACCGCCACGGGGGCGCAGGAACGGGTCGTTCCGTTCCCGGGATGGACTCTGCCGGGCGTCACCGGCCTCGCGGGGGCCACGATCCTCCTGAAATCCCAGGGCATGCTGCCGGGACGTCGAACGCTGGTGGCGGGCTGCGGCCCGCTGCTGCTGGCGGTCGCGGTTGCGATCCTGAAGGCGGGCGGCGACGTCGCGGCCGTGGTCGATTTATCGTCGCGCCGAGACTGGCTGTCGCGTGGTCCCGCCCTCCTGGCGCGTCCGGACTTGGCGGCGCGCGGCACGGCCTGGGTGAGCCGCCTCATGGCAGCCGGAGTGCCGCTCCTGACGCGTCAAGGTGTGCGGCGGGCCGAGGCCATGCCCGATGGCCGCCTCGATATCGTGATCGGGCCTGTCGATGCCGCGAGACGTCCCATCGCGGACGGTCGTGAACGACATTTTACGGTCGATGCCGCGGCTGTCGGCCACGGCTTGACACCATCGACCGATGTGACGCGACTGCTGCGGGCCGAACATCTGTTCGATGACGCGCGCGGCGGCTGGTTGCCGCTGACCGACGCCGAGGGTCGAACCAGCATTCCGCTGCTGTTCGCGACCGGTGACGGCGCCGGACTGGCCGGAGCGGCCGCGGCCGCAACCGACGGGCGCCTCGCGGGGCTCGCGGTCGCGCGCGATCTCGGTGCTCTTCCGGCGTCCGAGCATCAGCGGATCAGCGCCAAGCTGAAACCCGCTGCCGCCCGCGCCCGTCGCTTCGGCCGCGCGATGGCCAGCCTGATGGCGCTGCGGCCCGGCCAGATCGACGCCATTCCGCCCGACGCCATCGTCTGTCGGTGCGAAGATGTCACCCGCGCCGAGATCGAGGCTGCGATGCGCGAGGGCTCAGCCACCGCAAACCAGGTGAAAGCCTGGACGCGGTGCGGCATGGGGCCGTGCCAAGGGCGCATTTGCGGCGATATCGTCGGCGCTTTGCTGGTGCGCGCGGGCGCTTCGCGCGACACCGTCGGTCATTTCACCGGCCGCTCGCCGTTTCGCCCGCTGCCCCTCGATCAGCTGACCGGCGATGTGGCCTATGCCGACCTCATCCTCCCACCACCGGCGCCGTTATGAGCGAGGCGCAACAGTCCAGCACCGTCGATGTCGCCGTCATCGGCGCGGGCGCCATGGGCGCCACCGTTGCGCTCCATCTCGCGCGTGGCGGCATGACGGCCGCATTGATTGATCGCGGCGACGTCTGCCGGGAGGCATCGGGCGTCAATGCCGGAACCCTCACGCTGCATATGACGCGCGCCGCCCTCATCCCCTATGCGATGCGGGGGCGCCAGTTATGGATCGACGCGCCCGAGTGGCTCGGCTCCGATGTCGGCGCCCGGTCGGCGCCCGGCCTATCGCTGGCCTTCACGCCAGCCGAGCACGACATGCTGGAGAAGCGGGCGGCGGCCCGCTCCGCCATGGGTGCGCCGATCCGGCTCGTCACGCCGGCCGAAGCCCGTCAGATCGAGCCCGGGCTCAATGCGGGCGTCATCGCGGCCGCATATTGCGAGCTCGATGGCCATGTCACGGCCTATTTGACCGGCCGGGCTTATCGGCAGGCCCTGCTGGCTGCCGGCGTCACGGTGATGGAACACTCGCCGGTCGATGCGATCCACCGGCACGGGGCGGGCTTCGACATTCTCGTTGGAGGACGCCGGCAAATCCGCGCCAAGCGGCTGGTGTTGGCGGGCGGGGTCTGGCTCGAGACGATGCTGGCCTGGATCGGCCTGCGCGTGCCGGTCAAATGTCTGGTCAATCAGCTGATCGTCACCGAACGAATGCGTCCGGTGATGCGAAGCGTCGTCGGCATCGCCAACGGCCTGCTATCGCTCAAGCAATTCGAGAATGGCTCGGTGCTGATCGGCGGCGGCTGGCAGGGCATCGGGGATCCGCAACGCGGCGGCGTCGAAGCCAATCCCGATAATCTCGTCGGCAATGTCCGCCTGGCGCGGCACGCGATTCCGGCCCTCGCCGAAACCCGCATTCTTCGCATCTGGCTGGGCCTCGAATCGGAGACCGCCGACGCCATGCCGATGATCGGCGCACTTCCGGGCATCGACGACGCCTATGTGATCGGCTGCGTGCATTCGGGTTATACGAGCGCCCCCTATATGGGGCTGCTGCTGGCCGAACGGATTCTCGGTCGCGAGCCCGAGATGCCCCTGTTTGACCCCGCCCGGCTCATCCTTCCGGACCCAGTCGGGCAACCCGACATCACGAACCCTCTGGAGAAAACAGCGTGATCCCGAATGCAGCTCACCCGTTCCGTGGGATCTATGTCGCCACGCTCACGCCGTTCCGTGCCGACGGCCAGATCGACGATGCGGTTCTGGCGGCGCATTTCCGCACCGTCACGGCAGGGCCGGGGATCGCTGGCGTGCTGTGCAACGGGCATGCGGGGGAGAATTTCCTGCTCAGCCGCGAGGAGCGCCGACGCGTGACGGAGATCGCGGTCGAGACGATCGGGCGAACCCATATCGTGGTCTCGGGCGTCCTCTGCGAATCGAGCGACGAGGCGGCCCAGCATGGCGCCGACGCAGCCAAGGCCGGCGCCGATGCGGTTCTCGTGTTTCCGCCATTCTCCTGGGCGCTCTCACAGGATGACAATATGGCGGTGACGCACCACGCCCGCATCGCCGAGGCGTCCGGGATCCCGCTCATGCTCTATCAGGCCGGTGTCGCATCGGCGCTCGCCTATCGGCCCGAGGTGCTCGCAAAGCTCGTTTGTCTGCCCTCCGTGGTCGGGATCAAGGAAGGCAGTTGGGAAAGCAACGCTTATGACCGCAACCGCCGGCTGGTCAAACGCATCGCGCCCCATGTCGAGATGATGGCATCGGGAGACGAGCATCTGCTCTCCTGTTTCGTAATCGGCACCGAGGGGAGCCTCGTCAGCCTTGCGGCTCTGATGCCGGACGAGATCGTGGCGCTCGAGGCCGCCGTGCGCCGTGGCGATCTCGACCAGGCGCGCGCGCTGCACGAGCGAATCCAGCCCCTCGCCAACGCGATCTACGGGGTTGCGCCGGGCGGGTTGGCGACGGCTCGCCTGAAAGCCTGTATGGTGCTGCTCGGACGCTGGTCGAATGGCGCGACCCGCGCCCCGATCACCGGCTTGTCGGCGGTCGAGATCGCCGATCTTCGCGACGCGCTGGTAACGTCGGGGCTGATCGAGCCCTCCGCATGAGGGCCGGTGAGCCTTTAGGCGTCACGCTCCAGACCCCAGACCCGGACGCGAGTCTCGCCGAACGCGCCTACGACGAGCTCGGGCGCATGATCCTCACGCGGACCTTGCCGGGCGGCAGTTCGGTGGTCGAAGGGCGCCTCGCGCAGCAACTCGACATCTCGCGCACGCCGATGCGGGAGGCGATTCTACGCCTCGCCGCCGAGGGTCTGCTCGTGAAGCAAGGGTCGCGCTCCTATGTGGTGCGGCAGGTGCAACCGGTCGAATTCTTCCAGGCGCTGAAGATCCGCGAATTGCTCGAGGCCGAAGCGATCGAACTCGCGATCGGACGCGTGCCAAAATCGACGCTCGACGGCTTGCGCGAGGGGATCACGCGATTGGGCTCGCTCGGCGTCCAGGATACGGCCCATTGGGAGATGGACGATCGGCTCCATCTGCTGTTTCCCGAGGTCCTCGGTAACGGCGTTCTGGTTCGCATGATCCGGTCGCTGCGCGTCACCACGCGCTTGTTCGAATTGACGAGCCCGGCCGGACGCGTGGCGGCCGATGCGGCCGAACATCTCGATATCCTTACGGCGTTCGAAAGTGGCGACGCCCGCCGCGCGCGGGCCGCCATGGTGACGCATCTGCGGAATGTCGCGGCCGAGATCCTGGATGTCGTGAGCGGCCGCGACGGCGCCTCGCACCGGCGGCGATCGCGCGGCTGACGCCTCGACCGCTCTCGGGCGGGGCTAAGCCGTGCCGTAGTCCATGTTTTCGAGGTCGGTGATGAGGTCGGGGCCGGTCGGGTGCCATCCGAGCCGCTTCTGCGTGAGCGCGCTCGAGGCCAAAAGATCGAGACCGACGAACATCGCGAGCCACCCGAAATGGGCCGCCGCTTCGTCCGGCGAAAGCGAGACCACCGGCACCTTCAAGCCTCGACCGATCGTCTCCGCGATCGCGCGGACCGACACGCCTTCCTCGGCCACCGCGTGATAACGAGCGCCAGCCTCCCGCTTCTCCAACGCGAGCCGGTAAAGGCGCGCGACGTCGAGCACATGCGCGGCTGGGTAGCGATTGCGTCCATCGCCCACATAGGCCGAGACGCCCTTCTCGCGGGTGAGCGCCACCAAGGGCGTGATGAGCCCCTGCTTGACCGTGTCATGCACCTGGGGAAGGCGCACCACCGACACGTTGACGCCTGCATCCGACAGGGCCGCACCGGCCAGCTCCGAAGCCTTGCGGGGGTTCGGGTGATTAATATTGAAGGCGTCTTCGGTTGCCGGCTCGCCCTGCACCGCATTCCCCATGCCGGTGCCCGAGGTGATGACCAAGGGGCGGTCGGATCCGACGAGTGCGGCGCCAAGAGCCTCGATGTTGCGTCGATCCTTGTCGCAATTCGCCAGGAAGTTGGAAAAGTCATGGTCGAAGGCGCAGTGGATGACGCCATCGGCCTCGGCCGCGCCGCGTCGCAGGCTCGCCGGGTCGTTCAGATCCCCACGATACGGCTCGACGCCGGCGATCGCGAGAGCCTGGGCTCCTGCATCCGACCGCGTCAGTCCGAGCACCTGATGGCCGGCGCCGATGAGTTCCGGGATGATGGCCGATCCGATGAAGCCGGTCGCGCCGGTGAGAAATACGCGCATTGGAAGTCTCCGATGAGAGTGCGTCTCCTCTATCGGCTGACCCTTCATCCTGTTAAAGTAGTGACCTTATCGTGGTATAATCATCAATAGGATCGCCATGCCCGAAACCGATAATCTGCTGGGGCATTTTCTCAAGGATCGTCGCGCGCGCCTCGATCCCATCGCCTTGGGTTTCTCAGGGCGCCGTCGCACGCCAGGCCTGCGCCGGGAGGAGGTCGCTCAACGCTCCAACATCAGCCCGACTTGGTACACGTGGTTGGAGCAAGGACGCGGTGGGGCGCCGTCGGCCGATGTTTTGAACCGGATTGCCGGCGGCCTGATGCTGACCGACATCGAGCGGGAGCACCTCTTCATGCTCGGGCTCGGGCGTCCCCCCGAGGTGCGTTACACGCCCGGCGAAGGCGTGACGCCCCGTTTGCAGCGCGTTATCGATGCCTTCGAGGTCAGTCCCGCGCTGATCAAGAGCGCAACCTGGGATGTCGTCGCGTGGAACCACGCTGCGGCCGTGGTTCTGACCGATTATGGCAAGCTGCCGCCGAGCGAACGCAACATTCTTCGCATCATGTTCAGCAATTCGAAGGTCCGCGCCGCGCAACCGGATTGGAACAGCATGGCGCGTTTCGTGGTCGCGGCCTTCCGGGCCGATGCGGCACGCGCCGGAGCCGTTTCAGAAGTCGCCGATCTCGTCCAGGACCTCTGTCGACTGAGCCCCGAGTTCAAAGTCTTTTGGCAAGATAATGAAGTTCGAAGTCATGGCGATGGTGTGAAGCGGCTCCAGCATCCGACCCTTGGTGCGATCGAAATGGATTATTCCACCTTCGCGGTCGACGCGCGGCCGGATCTCAGCATGATCGTCTACAACCCTGTCTCAGTCGCCGATGGCGATCGGATCCGCAGCCTCATCGCGACCCATCATGTGAGCGCGGCCGCTGCATCCTGACGACGCTGGTTCGTCGACGCGGCAGCACTACCGAACTCAGGTGCGGTCCGGGTCTTGCTGCTCGGCGGGGCCGGCCGGTCGGCGAGCCGCCGCTTCCTTCATCAGGCGTTCCAGCGCGTCGACGATCTGCGCCATTTCATAGGGCTTTTGGTGCGCCGGAACCTGCGGGAAATGTTGACGCACGAACGTATCGTTGCCCGTCACGAAGACAAATGGAATGTTGCGCGCCACAAGCGCTTTTGCGGCCGGAAATGACAATTGCCCGCGCAAATGGACATTCAGCATGGCGAGATCGATCGCCGTATTCTCGATCGCCGCAAGGGCTTCTGGAAGACTTGCGATCGGGCCGATCGGAATTGCGCCGAGCTCTTGCAACTCGTCGATCAGTTCGACAGCCAGCAGCATCTCGTCTTCGACGACAAGAACCCGGAAGCCGGCTAAGCGCGTCGGCTGAACGTCATCGGAGAAGGTCATGGCTGTCCTCAAGCGGCGTGCCCATCACGAGCCGAAAAGGCATAACCGCTGACGGTCAGCGGCTGGCCTCATATCGGACGGGTCGCCGACGGGAGACGCTTTGCGCCCTCCGTCGGCGTGATCGTCAGAGCTTACGGGTCGGGTGTTCGCCGCTGACGTTCGTGCCAAGCGTGTTGTCGACCGCGCGCGTGGCGGCATTGTCCCGGACCGGATTTGGCCGTGACGTTAGGTCGTCACGGTCCATGTCCGATATCGTGCGGTCACGAAAGGCATCTCCCGCGACGCCGGTCAGGGGACGGTTGATCGGGCGGGTCGTCATGCCGGGACGAAGACCAGCGTCAACCCCAAGCGGAGCGATCGGAGCCGTCATATCGGCGCGCAACTCGCCATGCTCGAGAATGCTCTCGACGCGTGACGCCATGGCATCATCGGTCCGAACCGTCACAAGCGTCCCGCCGCGACCGACATGGTCCGTGTAGGTCTTGGCATCGGCGTCGTCGATACCCGCGCCGGTCAGCGAACCGAGCAGGCCGCCCGCCGCCGCGCCGACACCGGCACCCGTCAGCGTTGCGATGAGCCAACCGGCCGCCACGACCGGCCCGACTCCCGGGATGGCCAGCATGCCGATCCCCGCCAGCAGGCCGGCGCCACCGCCCAGGATCGTCCCGGCCGTTGCGCCCGTTCCGGCCGCGGTCGTCTGCGTCGTGTCATCCGTAACCGCAGGTGCGGTGGACCGGGTCTTGTCTCCTGACACGAGGCTGATGTCGTCGTGCCGCACGCCGGCTGCCTCGAGCGCCGTAACGGCGCGCGTCGCCTGGTCGTAGGTATCGTAGCTGTGAGCGATCATTCGCATGATGAATTATCCTTAAAACAATGGGGAGTTTGGCTCGACGTTACTGCTGGCCGACATTGCCCTTGTAATCGAGCCAGACACCGACGCTGGCGCTGCCCTTCATGCCCTGGCCGCGCCACACACCGTCATTGTCCTTCTTGAGAGCCGTGACCTTGGTGAAGCCTTCCTTCTCGATGCGGCCTTGCGCCTGGCCTTCGGTGAAGGAATTGGCGCCCTTGGCGGGCTGCATGGCATTGGCGCCGGTGGTTGCGACAGCCTGGTTGCTGTTGCCATCCTGAGGGGCCGTCGTCGTGGTTGCGGTTTGGGCCGAAGCGGCTGTCGCGAAAAGGCTGCTGACGAGCACGAACGTCGCGAATTTCATTTGTCGACTTCCTCATGAGGATGAGCATCCTGTTTCGGGACGCTCGATAGCCTTAGAAGAGCCAAGCAACCGCAAGGTTCCGTAGAAAAATTGCTGGTCGTTTTTGACTAATTTGCTTAAGCGGATTTTACCGCTTTTTGGCACGGATGGAGCGTTTCGGCTCCGGCGCATCGACAAGGCCGCGCTCGCGAGCCCAGACCACGACGGCGCTGCGGCGGTTGACGCCGAGCTTTCGGTGGAGGGACGCGACATGGTTTCGAACCGTGTTGGGCGAGACGGCCAGTTCCTCGGCGATCTCCTGATCGGTCGACCCATGGCCGACGCGCTTCAACACCTCGCGCTCGCGCCGTGTCAGAGATGTTTCGCTCGGAGCGGCCTCGCCCGGCCGCGGTGGTTGCCGGAGCGCCGCAAGCTTATCGAGCACGCCCCGGGTGAACCACGACGCGTCCGACATTGCCGCCTCGATCGCGGCGATCAAGTCTTTTTCAGATCGACGCCGTTCGGTGATGTCCTGCAGCGTACAGAGCACGCAAGCTTCGCCATCGATCGTCACGCTTTCGGCCGAGATCATGCAGTCGAGCTCTGACCCATCCTTCGCCCGGAGGCGGCCATCGAAGTTCCTGACGGCTCCAGCCCGCTTCAGCTCGCGGTCGAAGCGGCGCTCGAGCTTGGGGTCGATCCAGAGGCCGATCTCGGCGGCCGTCTTGCCCAGGCAATCGTCGAGATGGTGACCGAACGTCTGGGTGAAGGAATCATTGAGGCCGGAGATGGCAAGTCCGGCCCGCTTGCCGATCAAGGTCGGGACCGGCGTCAGCTGAAACGCTTTGGCAAAGCGTTCTTCACTTTGCTTCAGGGCGATCTCAGCCTTCCGCCGCGCCTCGAGATCCGCAAATGTGAACAGCATACATCGGGTATCACCCGGCATGTCGATCGGATGACCGGCCACGATCACCCATTTATTGCTATCCGCAGGGACGTCGAGGCAGGCTTCCCTTTGCCGGATGGTTTCGCCGGCGTGCAGGTGCTCGATGGCGGCGGCCCGCTGCTCCGCCTGCCTCAACACATCGACCTCGTAGACCGAACGGCCGACCACCTGGTTTTCCTTGAACCCGGTCAGTTCGAGAAAGCCCTGGTTGACGCGACAGAATCGAAAATCCGAGAGGCGACAAATCGCGGCCGGGGCCGGGTTGGCGCGGAACATATGCTCGAACCGCTGTTCGGCTTCGACGAGTTCCGTATCATTCCGGATCAGCAGGCCGGAGTGAAGACCGCCTTGTTCGCCGTTCCGATCGATGAGGCTCCGAACCCTGAAGATCGACTGATGCTCCCCGTCCCCGACTTTGGCGACGCGGATTACCATGTCGGAGAAGGCTTCGCCCCGCGCCGCCCGCGCCAGTGGATCCTGCTTCGGATCGAGCGGATGCGACCGTGCGTTGCTGAGGATAAACCGCTTGTGAAAGCCCGCGATTGACCCACCAAGCTCGTCGAGCCGGCTGACGCCATGCATCGCTAGCGCGGCCGTGTTGGCGAAGGTCAGTGTCCCGTCAGGCCTGATCAGCAAGACGCCTTCGCTGAGGTCGGCCACCATGGCCTTCCAGTCCGCCTCGTCGGCCTCTGTGCTCAAACGCAAATCTCCGCTGCGTCGACCCTCGCCATCGTCGGGCGCTCGAAGCAGCAACGTCGCGGAGCGGGACAGGTTGCGTTTCCGGGTCGACGTCGCGGGCGAGCCATGAGACCGTGGCGTTAGCGGCCTGATCGGCGCGACGACGGCAGGCTCGTGGCCTTCTTGATCAACGTGTCGCCGATTGACCGAACGCGATCCATGACGTTCGCTTCGTGCGACTTGTCGAGCAATCGGTCCTGCGCCCGCTGAGCTTCCCCTTCGAGCTCGCGTTTCGTCTTTTCTTCTTCTTCCTTCGCGGTCGCGGCCCAAGCCAAAGCGAAGGTCCGGTAATTTTCAGGCAGCGAGGTTTCCGACAAGCTCGGCACCTCGACCGCTTCGTCGAGGAAATAAGCCGCAAGAAAAGCCTTCAACTGCTCATTCTTGGTTTCCGCGACGCCCATCAGCGTCTTTTCATGTTCTTTGACCGATTTCCGAAGCGGATTGCGTTCGGTATCCAAGACGGTGATCGGGTAAGTTTTGCCCGTCGTCACACCCTTTAGCGATTCTCGTCCTGCGTAATGCAGCTTGACGTTGAGTTTACCGTCCGCCGCCAGATCGCAGAGAAGATAAGCCAGTTCCGCCGAAATCGAAATTCTGTCGATGCCGGAAAAGGTCGAGATCCGAAAACCGGTATCGATACTTTGGCCGAGAAAATCATAACCTTGCGGGTTGGTTTCGGCGCTGGCCTCGAATTCTTCGGTCGTTTCGAGGTTGAGCGTTCGAATTTTCTGAGAGATGCTGACCGAGATGTTCGGATAGGGGAAGGCGGCGATCCAGGCGGTCCCCTTGACCGCGAGGCCGGCCGGCAGTTTTCCGGCGTCCTCGATCCGTCGCGTCTCCAAGGCCTTGCTGTGCATGTCGAGCGTCGAGATGAACGCGTTGATGCAGATGGAGAGATGGTCGATGTCTTCGATCTTGTTGCAGAAGACGATTTCGTCCCCGATCGTTTTCCAGATCAGGGGTGGCTTTTCCTGAATGTCCGCTCGTTTGTCCGTCTCTGCGAGCCTGCGGAATTTGGCCGTCAGAGTCGCCGGAAAGCCGCGATAGAACTTTCGGATTTCATCGACCCAGATCGGATGAGGATTGCTGACCTTGGCTCGATCCGCGCCACGCCCAAGCTTGAAGGCGGTCGAACCGACGAGATCGACAGACAGGAACAGGCGAATGCGATAGCGGGGACATTCTGGCACTTACGTGATGCCTAGGCTGGTTTTCCGCATCTCTGCGGCCGAATAGCTGACCGAGAAGGTCATGGCGAGTTCGTTGAGATCCATCTGCTTCGCATAGCTCGCGAAGTCTTCCGCAGGCATCAAAAATGCGGCCGCAAACCAATTCGCTTCCCATTCGGCTCGGCGCTGGTCTTCGTCGTCGTCATCGACCCAGGTGGTCGCGATCATAGGCGTGGGCGCGCCATCGATGCTTGTCAGCGGATAGTGAATGAAGAGGTGGCCGAGTTCATGCGCTATCGTAAAACGGTCGCGCTCCGGCGACGTCATGGTGCCGAGATAAATCGTAAAGTCGTTGCCGCCGCGAACCACGATGGACTCGCTGGCATTCGAGTTGACGTAGATGGGATTGCGATAGGCGATGATGCCACCGAGTGTCGCGACGATCGGCTCGAGCGTGTTGCCGATTTGAAAACCCAGTTGGCGTGCGATATCCTCGGCATAGGCCGAGATGACGGCTTTTGAGGCACGCGCCGGAACGGGTTTTGCTGATGACTGAAGTGTTTCCACGCTATGATCTTCGCACGGCGACATAGTCCTTGTCCCGTTCTTTAAGGATCGTGGCGCCGTCTCGGTTTCTCGTGTTCGCTCGTCTGCCGGACTCGTATACGGTCCCTTAGTCATCGGAGCTTAGACGTCGTCGTCATACGCCGTCCTTCGCCGCGCGCCACCGCCCGAAAGGCCAACCATGTCGTCCGACCAAAACGCTTTCGATTTTGCCACGATCACGCTGGCGGATCTCGATCGGCTCGATTCCACGGTCATCAACGACCTTTCGTTCGGTGTCGTCGGGTTGTCGCCCGAAGGTTTGGTGAAGGTTTACAATCAAACAGAGAGCCGCGCGGCCGGCCTTTCGCTCGACAGCGTCTTGAACACGCATTATTTCGCAACGACAGCGCAGTGCATGAACAATTTCATGGTCGCGCAGAAATTCGAGGACGAGCCGACGCTCGATACCACCCTCGATTACGTTCTGACGCTGCGGATGCGGCCTACCCCGGTCAAGCTCCGCTTGCTGAAAGGGAGCGCCGCGCCGTTGCGTTATATATTGATCTTGCGTTCCAAGTGACCGCCGTGGACGATGAATTCGAGCGCGATAGCACGGACCTGCTTCAGTTCCTCTATGCTTGTCCGGTTGGTCTGATCCGAGCCGATGCAACGGGTGGGATCACAATGCTCAATCCGGTTGCAATGCAATTGCTGCTCGGGCTTGGCAGCGTATCGCAGAGCATGAACCTTTTTGCCGCGATCGAGGCTTACGCGCCCGAGTTGCGGCACGTCGTATCCGACTTCGGGGCGGAGCAAGGGCAGATCTGCCAAGGCCATCGCCTCTTCGTGGGCCGTTCGCAAGGGGGTAAGACCGAGATCCCCCTGGTTCTAGCCTGCACGATCGTCAAGCTGAATAAAGATCAGCTTATCGTGACGCTCGAAGACATCTCCGAGCGCGTGGCTCAGGAGCGGCGCTTGAAACAGGCCGATGCTTGGTTTTCGTCGCTCCTCAACGCCAAAGACGATTTCGCCATTCTCGGGCTGGATCTCGACGGCCGCATTCAAACCGCCGATGCGGCCGTGTTGTTGCAGACCGGCTTTGCTGAACATGACCTCGTCGGCAACCACATCAGCATTCTCGATCGGCCCGATCCGGCTTCCTCCTCAATGAGCATGCCGGATGAGATCGCCTGCGCGCATCGGGACGGCTGGCATCTCGCCGAGAGCTGGTCCGCGTTGCGCAATGGGGGGCGTTACCGTTGCCATCGCCTGATTTCAGTGCGCGGCGACGAGAGCGGAGCGGGCCAACAGGTCGTAGGCTATACTGCGGTGCTTCGCCCTGTGGCGCAGTCCCGGATGGATTCCGATAAAATCAGACGCCGTCTGACAACCGACCATCTTACAGGCGTCTGCAACCGCGCCCATTTTTTCGATATTGCTGAAGAAGAGCTTCGCCGCTGCTTGCGGACCGGCAGGCCGGTCGGGCTCATCAGCCTCGACATCGACTATTTCAAGTTGGTCAACGATACTCATGGACATGCAGTGGGAGATCAGGTCTTGAAAATGGTTGCGAGTGCTTGCGCGGCCGTCCTCCGTCCAATCGACACGCTGGCCCGTCTTGGTGGCGAGGAATTCACCGCGATGCTTCCGGGCGCCGATGCCGTTCTGACGTCGACCGTTGCTGAGACGATGCGATCGGCGATCGCATCCGCATCGATCGAGGTCGGTGGAACGGATCTTCACGTTACGGCGAGTTTGGGATGGGTCGTCGGCTCAGCCGCAACCGGGTCTCTCGCGGACCTGGTTCAACAAGCGGATCGAGCCCTCTACACCGCCAAGCGAAGTGGTCGTGACCGCGTCGTGGAAGGTCGTCCTGTGTCGCCTGTCGCTTGACTGCTCCAGCGCCGCCTATCTTGTCTCGCGCGGCGCTGGGTCGCGTCTTGCAGAGCCTGTTGAGCCAAGAGCGCGCGGCGGCACGGGGCCGACGCGGTCTGGTGCCGTCACCGACGCGATTGCCGGACGTGTGGCCCGAGACACTTCCGATGCAGGGTGAGGGTGAGGGCGAGGTCTCGGTCGCGGCGGATTCGCTCGAGATCCTTCAACTCGCCGCCGCCGTGAACGAAATGTTCCACCTCTACGATGGCGGCGACGAGGCCAACCTGTTGGCGACCGACACGTTCGGTGGCTGGCTCGACCACATCGAAACCGTGCTGCGCGGCGGCGGATCGGGCATCACCTTCTCGAGTTCGGGATCGAGCGGCGTCCCGAAACGCTGCTGCCACTCCGCCGCGCATCTTTTGGCCGAGACCTCGTTCCTCGCCGATTGGTTGAGCGACCGGCGGCGCATCGTCGCCATGGCACCGGCTCATCATATCTACGGCTTCATTTTCACTGCCCTGCTTCCCGACCATCTCGGCGTCGATGTGTGGGCGGCCGAGCGGGCGAGTCCTGCCGACCTTGCCCGTGATCTGCGAGCCGGCGATCTCGTCGTCGGTTTCCCGGAACGATGGCGCTGGTTCGAGCGCAGTCTCCGTCATGTGGCTCCGGGCGTGACCGGCGTGACCTCGACGGCGCCGTGTCCCGAGGCGCTTATCGCGTCACTCCGCGACAGTGGCCTTGCCCGAATGATCGAGGTCTATGGATCGTCCGAGACGGCTGGGATCGCGTTACGGGACGACCCCGGCGATCCCTATGCGCTGATGCCCCATTGGCGGTTTTCGGACGAGTCGCGGGAGGAGGCGCACGAACTCGTCCACCTCTCCGGGCTCAGGGCCGATCTGCCGGATCGCATCGTCTTGACGGATGATGGTCGGTTCCGGCTGGCGGGACGGCGCGACGGCGCCGTTCAGGTCGGCGGCGTCAACGTCAGTCCCAGCGCCGTCGCGGCCCAACTCGCGGGGCGACCCGGCGTGCGGGAGGCGGCGGTTCGTCTCATGCGTCCTGAGGAAGGCAGCCGCCTGAAGGCCTTCGTCGTGCCTCAACCCGGCGTCGACGTAGCCCGCCTCGAAGCCGACCTCTTGGATTGGACGAGGCGCAACCTGACGGCGGCCGAGCGGCCGACCATGGTGACGTTCGGCGACAATCTTCCCAGATCCGATCTCGGCAAGAATGCCGATTGGTAGCGTAAAGCTAAGGCGCCTCAACCGTTTTTGAGAAGCACGTCAAAGCGTGGTGAGACTTCGTCGAAGATCGGCAAGGATGCGGCGCCCAGCAGCGGAGCCTCCGGGCCGGTACGACCGAGCATGACGCGAGGCAGGGTGCGTGACGCGCGAGACCCGACCGAGACCGGCAGCGCGAGAGCCGCCACCAAGCGCTCCAAGACGCTTTTCGGCGCCACGCCGCCCAGGATCACGGTCTGTGGATCGAAGGCCGATTCGAGAATTCCGATTGCTTGGGCGAGGCGTGGCGCGGCGTCCTTGACCCAGGCATCGAGGCGACCGGGGGCGCTCGTTTCGAGATGGGCGATGAACTCGGGCGTGGCATCCGGTGGGGCGATCCCGAGGTTCTCGTAGACCGCGCTCAATGACACATACCGCTCGAGGCAGCCGTGATTGCCGCAGGGACATGGCCGGCCATCGGGCACCACGATCATATGACCGATTTCGCCGGCATTTCGGCCCGTGCCGCGCCACGGCTGACCCTCGATCATGATCCCGGCGCCGAGGCCATCGTTCATGAACAGATAGACGTAGCTATCGATCTCACGGCCGAGGCCGTTCAGGCGTTCGCCGATGGCCGCCGCGACGGCATCGTTCTCGATCAGCACGGCCATGCCGAGCGCGGCTTCGATCATGTCTGCCGCGTCGCCCTCGTCCCAGCCCGGCAGGGTCGTCGGTCCGGCGCTTGTGATCGAGCCGGCATTGAAGCGAACCGGCACGGCCAATCCGGCCCCGAGAATCCGGCTCTCGACCGCGCCGGCCCGTTTCAGCAAAGGTGCGGCCATTCGGGCGAGGGCGTCGGCGGCCTGCGTGGGCGAGGGCTGATCGGCGGGTATTCTCTTGTGACCTCGAATGCGGCCGGTGAAATCGACGACCGCGCCCGAGATGCTGCGATGGTCGACGTGGAAGCCGAGCGACCACGCGCCTTCGGGATCGATGCTGTAGGGAATCGAGGGTTGACCGCGGCCGCCTCGGTTGGGCGCCCCGGCCGACACCAAGCCAGTGTCGTGCAGGACGCTCACGATGTTGTTGACGGTTTGCGCAGTTAAATGGGTTCGCCGCGCGACCTCGGCTCGCGTCAGGGCGCCCGCCCGGCGGATTGCATCGAGGACGACACGCCGATTATGCGTCTGCACATGTTCGAGATTGCTGCCCGCGATCTTGAGGCTGGTCGACACTGGCGTTCTCGTTCCCCTCATTCCCAGGTTTCCGCAAACCGCTGGAGCGGCTTGACAGCTCTCAATACTCATTTCAAATTGACTTAATCGAAACGTTCCTTCGACGCCATCCGGGCCATCGTTCGCCGAGCGGCACGTGCGACCGACACCGACGCCTTTCCTGCCCAGGACCTCTACCGACCCGTTCACGCAATCGAACCCGACCCATCTCCGCCTAAAACGAGGAAAAGCCATGCTGCAAATCAAGTCTTGGATCGGTGTGGTTGGTCTGGCCGCGTTGGCCGGGACGGTCTTGGCGTCGCCGGGACATGCCGAAACCCTGAATGCGCTCTTTATGGCGCAAGCGGCCTATAGCGATAATGACGTGCGGAACATGACGCACGACTTCGAAAAAGCGAACCCCGGGACGACCGTCAATTTGGAATTCGTGCCCTATGAGGCGCTGTTCGACAAGATCGTCGCCTCAAAGGCTGCGGGTGGCTCGGGCTATGACGTGGTGCTGTATGACGTCATCTGGCCGGCGGCTTTTGCGCGTGACGGCGTGCTTCGCGACGTCACCGATCGGGTGAAGGCCAATATCGACACCGCGAAGGTGTTCGACGGCGCATGGTCAACGAGCCTTTTCGACGGCAAGTATTACGGCCTTCCGTGGATCCTCGATACCAAATACCTGTTCTACAATACCGACATGCTGGCCAAAGCCGGCATCGCGACGCCGCCCAAGACCTGGGATGAACTTCTGGCCGATGCGAAGATCATAAAGGACAAGAAGATCGTCGATTATCCGATCGTCTGGAGTTGGTCGCAGGCCGAAGCCGTCGTGTGTGACTATGCCACCATCACGGCGGCCCATGGCGGGACCTACTACAATGACGGCAAGCCCGCCTTCGATCAGGGTGGCTCGCTCGATGCCGTCAAATATATGGTCCAATCGTTGAAGGACGGCGTCTCCAATCCGAACTCCAAAGAATATCTTGAGGAGGATGTGCGGAAAGTCTTCTCGGCCGGCAATGCCGCCTTCGCGCTCAACTGGACCTATGCTTACGCCAAGGCCAATGACCCGGCGGAAAGCAAGATCGTCGGCAAGGTCGGCGTGGTGCCGGCACCGGGCGTCGCCGGTCACACGGAGGCCTCGGCCGTCAACGGGTCGATGGGTCTCGGCATCACGGCGGGGTCGAGCCATCCTGATCTCGGTTGGAAATACATCAGCTTTCTGACCTCGCAGGAGGTTCAGAACAAATATGCTCAGTTGAGCCTGCCGATCTGGAAGTCGTCCTATGACGATCCGGCCGTAACCAAGGGGCAGGAGCCTTTGGTTGCAGCCGCCAAGACCGCCATCAGCGTCATGAGCCTTCGCCCGGTGACACCCTCCTACCAGGAGGTCTCGACCATTTTGCAGGCGCAGATCCAGAATGCCTTGACCGACAAGGCAACCCCGGATGCCGCCCTGGCCGAGGCCGACAAGGCCGCCGCGCGCCTGCGATGATGGATCGGCGCACGGCGCGTCCGTGCGCCCCATGTCTGACGAAGGGCTGATCCATGGCTATGCAACGGCCGGGCTCGATCTCGCCCTGGCGTCTGCTCGCTCCGATGTTGGCGATCATGGCGGCCGTCGTGGGCTACCCGGTCGTGCAGACGATCGCGCTCGCCTTCACGGACGCGCGTTTGCTGGGGGGGCTCGGCTCGGCGCATTGGGTTGGGCTCGACAATTTCATCTATGCGCTGACCGATGCGAATTTCCTCAGCGCGACGGCGCATACCCTCTATTTTGCCATCCTGTCGGTCGGGTTCGAAACGCTCTTCGGCGTTCTCGTGGCGTTGCTGCTCAACGAGAAATTTCGGGGCCGGACGGTGTGTCGAGCGCTGCTCGTGCTGCCGTGGGCGCTGCCCACGATCGTCAACGCAATCATGTGGCGCCTCATCTATCAGCCTGATTTCGGCGTGCTCAACGCGGTTCTGACACAGACGGGCGTCTTGTCCGGATACCGAGGTTGGCTCGGCGACCCCGATAGCGCCATGAACGCCGTGGTCCTGGCCGACGTGTGGAAGAATTACCCGCTCGTCGCGCTGATCGTCCTGGCGGCTTTACAGAATGCGCCAGCCGATCTCTACGAGGCGGCGCGGCTCGATGGCGCGGGCGCTTTCCGCCGCTTTCAAGTCGTGACCTGGCCGGTCATCGCGCCACCGTTGCTCGTCGCGATCGTCCTCCGGTCGATCGAGGCTCTGAAAGTCTTCGACATCGTCTATGTGATGACACGCGGCGGCCCGGCGAGCGCCACGAAGACCATGAGTTTTTTCGTCTATGAGGAGTCGTTTCGCTTCCTGCGGGTCGGGTCGGGTGCGTCCTATGCCTTGATCGTGGTTCTGATCTGCATGGTGCTGGTCACGGTTTACATGCGCCTGTTGCGTCACGGGCAACCCGCATGAAGCGGAGCCGCCTCGCATCCACGCTTCTCTATGCAGCGGTTCTCCTCTTCGTGCTGGTGACGCTCGCGCCGGTGGCGTGGCTGCTCATCCTCAGCCTGTCGCCGCCAGCGGACCTCACCGCAAAGCCCTTGCGCTTCATCCCCAGTCAGATCGATCTCAGCCATTATCGGCGGCTGCTCGATTTCGGCGCCAATACGCCGGGCGAAGCCTTTCTGCTCGGGTTGCGGAACAGCCTCGGCGCCTCGGTCGGCGCCACGCTCGTATCGATGCTGGTCTCGATCCCGGCCGCCTGGGCCTTTGCGCGCTATCGGCGCCGGGCCGTGACGGCGACGCTCTATGTGGTGTTGGCGACCTATATGACGCCGGCCGTCGCCTTGGTGCTTCCGCTCTATTTCATGCTGTCGGCCTTGCATCTGCTCAACAGCGTCACCGGCCTCATCATCGTCTATTGCGCCATTCTGACGCCATTCACGGCTTGGTTCATCAAATCAGCCTTCGACGCTCTGCCCGATGAAATCGAGCAGGCGGCCGCGATGGACGGCGCTGGCGTGTTCAAGACGCTGCTTTACGTGTCGTTGCCTCTGGCCCGGGCCGGCATCGCCACGGCGGCGTTGTTCGCGCTGCTGCTCGCCTGGGACGAATTCTTCTTCGCTCTGCTGTTTACCAGCAATGCCGATGCCAAAACCCTGACGGTGACGATCGCGGATTTTGCGGCGGGTCGCGCCACGGATTTCGGGCTTGTGGCCGCTGCCGGCTTGCTGACCGCATTGCCGCCGGTGCTGATCGCCTTCGGCTTGCAGAAGGCGCTGATCAGTGGGCTGACCACGGGTGGCGTCAAAGGATGACAAGATGATCGCACCCGGATTAGTCGCCATCGAGGCCGAGATGGCGCGGCAGCATGCCGATGCTTTGGATTCCGTCGCGGCCGCCAAGCCGGTCGTCGCCATCATCGCCACGAGCATCCGGAAGACCGGCCGGTTGCTGCTGCTTGGCATGGGCGGCTCGCATTGGGTCAATCGCACCGCAGCGCGGGCCTATCGCGAACTCGGCGTCGATGCGAGCGCCGAGGTTGTCTCGGACATGCTCGGGGTACTGCCTTCGGCGATGCCGCGAACGGTCCTCATCGTTTCGCAATCGGGGCAATCGGGAGAGATCGTCCGCTATCTCAGGGAAGAGGCTGGCGCTGACGAGCGGTTTGGCCTCACGCTCGATGCTGCGAGCCCGCTTGGCCGTTCCGTCCCGTGTCTTATCGGCAGCGGCGGACCCGAGCGCGCTTTTGCGGCGACCAGAAGTCTGCTGATCTCCCACGCATTGCATCTTGCGGTGCTGGCGTCGCTCGGCCTCGACCCGATCGAAGCCCTTGCGGCGCTGGCCGAGCCTGAAATGGTCGAGATCGAGGCTGCGCTCGATGCTCTTGCGGCCTGCTTGACCTTCGTAGTGAGCGGCCGGGGATTGCTGGCCGGCGTTGCGGAGGGTGGCGCCTTGTGCCTGATGGAACTTGCGCGATGTTCGGCGCTCGGTTTCGAGGCCGGGCAGTTGCGACACGGTCCAATGGAGGCGCTGACGTCGCAGACCGGCGTCATCATCTTGCGCGGCGCCAAATCGGCCGATCTCGATGCTGCTCTGGCGGCGGATTGCCGTTTGGCGGGGTGCCCCGTGGTGGTGCTCGACGGCAGCGGGTCCAAGCCCGTCCGAGGGGTTCATACGCTGTCGGTCGGGCCCAGCGACGGGATGGCGGCGGTGTTTGACATGCTGCCGACCCTCCAGCGTCTGCTGGTCGAGGTGGCGGCTGCGCGCGTGGCCGACGTCGGCACGCCGATCCGGTCCAACAAGATCACCGTCACGCCATGAACCCGCAATTGCTTGTGATCGGCAATGTCAACGTGGACCTCGTGATGGGTCCTCAGCAGCCCTGGCCGACGCCCGGGACCGAGGTTTTGCTGCCTGAAAGCGATCTTCGCGTGGGCGGAGCGGCCGGCAATACCGCATTGGCTTGGCAAGCCCTCGGCGTGCCGTTCCGGCTGGTCGCCAATACAAGCGCCGACGCGCTCGGGCGCTGGCTCCGCGACCCGTTCGGGACCGTGGCCGACGCATGGCCCACCTCGCCCCGCGCCTGCGCCCTTTCGGTCGGCATCACTCACCCCGACGGCGAGCGCACATTTTTCACGACCCTCGGTCATCTGCTCGACTTCACTCTCGAGGCCGTTCTGTCGCAAGTGCCCGCCGATGCTCCACTTGGCGCGATCGCGCTGCTGACGGGTTGCTTCGTGACGCCCGCGCTCGTGGCTCACTACGGCGACCTGATGACGACGCTTCGCCAACGCGGCTATCGGGTTGCGCTCGACACCGGTTGGCCGGACGGCGGCTGGTCGTCCGCCAACCGTGTCGTCGTCGCGTCCTGGCTGCCGATGTGCGATCACCTCCTGATCAACGAGGCCGAGGCCCTCGGCCTGACCGGAACGGCATCGTGCGAGCAGGCGGCGGTCATCCTGCAGCAGCATCTTCCTGCAGGCGCCATTCTGGTCATTAAAACGGGTGCGGCGGGCGCACGAGCCTGGTGCGACGGACGGGATGTGACCGTCTCGGCACCGCGCGTCATCGTCATCGACACGATCGGGGCAGGCGACACGTTCAATGCGGGATATCTGGCGGCTTGCGTCGCGCAACACGGGTTCGAGGTCGCGGTCGCGGCCGGCGTTCGGATGGCCTCCCGCGCCGTCTCGACCCGCCCGCGTCGCTTTATCGACCACGAAGACTGAGCCCGCGCAAACACGCACCGATCGAACCGATGCGCGGTTCGAGGGGGAACCATGGGTCGGATCTCGGCTTTCCCTTTCAGATGCGACCGTTCAGCGCTTGTGAGCGGTTCGATCGAGGAGAAATCAGATTATGGCCACGATGACCCTTCAAGAGATCGCCGAGAAGATGCGCGACATCGACTTCGGGATGCTGTCGACGCGGACAACCAACGGTGCAATCGCGAGCCGCCCCATGAGCAACAATGGCGATGTCGAATATAAAGGAGACTCGTTCTTCTTCTCATATGACAGCGCCAGGACGATCCACGATATCGAGCATGACGCGCAGGTCGGTCTCTCGTTTACCGGCGCTAAAGGCTTGCTGGGAAAGCCGCCGCTGTTCATCGCGATCGAAGGTCAGGCCGAGTTGATCCGCGACAAGGTGATTTTCGCCGAACATTGGACGAGCGATCTCGACCGCTGGTTCGAGCAGGGCGTCGACACGCCCGGCATCGTTCTGATCAAGGTCCACGCCGAACGCCTGCATTATTGGGCCGGCCAGGACGAAGCCGAGGTCCCGCTTCGATAAGCGACAATCCCTGCACCGTCTCGCCAGTCAGCGGGACGGTGCAGCGATCCGGCCGCTCCGATCAGGCCGCGGCGAGTTTGCGGCCGAGGAAGTCCCGCATCAACCTGGCAATCTCCTGATGGTGCGTCTCGAGAGCAAAGTGTCCCGTGTCGAGCAAGTGGAGTTCGGTGTCGGGAACATCTCTTCGGTAGGCTTCTGCACCGGGCGGCAGGAAGAACGGGTCATTTTTGCCCCATACGGCAAGCACTGGCGGACGGTGTTGGCGAAGATAGGACTGAAAATCCGGATAAAGCGCGACGTTGCTGCCGTAGCTCAGAATGAGATCGAGCTGGATCTCATACGCGTCCGGTCGATGCATGTAGAACGTATCCAGCATGGAGCCGTCCGGCGACACGCGTCCCGCGGGTGAGCCATGCTCGTATTGGAAACGGATCGCCTCATCCGAGAGGGATGCGCGCGTCGCTTCTCGGTGCGCGGGCGTCGGCTCCCGCCAATAGGCTTGCCATGACTCCCAACCCGCGCTGAGCCCTTCCATATAGGCGTTGCCATTCTGAGTGACGATCGCCGTGATGCGCTCGGGGTTCGCCATGGCAAGCCTGAGGCCCACGGGTGCGCCGTAGTCGAAGATATACAAGGCGTAGCGCGGGAGGCCGATCGCATCGACGAAGCCGCCGATCACATGGGCTAGAGTCTCGAAACTATAGGTGAATTGTCCACGCGGCGGCGCCGTCGTCAGCCCAAATCCAGGCAGGTCGGGCGCGATCAGGCGGTAGCGGTCGGCAAGCGCCGGCATCAGATCGCGAAACATATGGCTCGATGTCGGGAAGCCGTGAAGCAGCAGGATGACCGGCGCGTCGATCGGGCCGGTCTCCCGATAGAAGACGTCGACATCGCCAACCTTCTGTGTGCGGTAGATAATGGCGGACATCGTTGTTTCCTTTGCTTGAGTGGCGCGCAGCGGGATCTCGGACCGCCCGCTGCAGGTTTGGGTTTGATCGAGACTCGAATTTAGAGATTTCAGAAAACAAGAGAATGCTTGCGATACGACCGGCTTAATTGCAGTTTGCGAAACGATGGATCGCTTGGACGCCATGGTGCTGTTCGTGTCGGCCGTGGAGGACGGCTCGCTCGCCGCCGCCGCGCGGACACATGGGCGATCGCCGGCCGCCGTGACACGAGCGGTCGCGTGTCTCGAGCGCCATGCCGGAGAAGCGCTGCTGCTGCGGTCGACACGGAAGCTCAGCCTCACGGCGGCCGGCGAGCGGCATGTCGCAATCTGGCGAGACGTGCTGGCAAGACTTCGCGAGGTCGAGCCGGGTAGCGCTGCAGGCCACCTTCACGGGAGCATCGTACTGACCGCGCCCGAACTTTTCGGGCGGCTGAAAGTCATGCCGGTTCTCGAGACCTTCCTTCGGCAGTATCCGCATGTCGCGGCCCGCGTCTTGATGGACAATCGCGTGGTTGATCTGGTCGGCGATGGTGTCGACCTCGCGGTGCGTCTGGCGCCTCTTCCCAATTCGACCTTGACGGCGATCAGGGTGGGCGAGGTGCGTGCCATCGTTTGTGCATCGCCGGACTATGTGGCTCGATCCGGATTACCTGCGACCCCTCACGATCTCGCTCGCCATGATTGCATCGGGCTCAATGCGGAGGGCGACGGCGAACTCTGGTCATTCGACATGGCGCAGGGGCAGGGCGCACCTTTACGCTCGACACGTGTTCGAACGCGCCTCAGCATCAATAACGCTGCGGCGGGAATCGATACTGCGCTTCGCGGACATGGCATCATCCGTGCGCGTTGCTATCAGGTTGCAGAGCACCTCGAGACAGGGCGCCTCGTCCGGCTTCTCTCCGCCTTCGAGGTGCCGCCGACGCCGGCGCAGCTCGTCTTCCATCCCGACCGAGCCCGGCGGGGCGTTTTACGCGCCTTTATCGACCATGCTGTTCCGACGTTGAGGCGCGAGTTTCTGCGTCTTGCCGCGAGCATGGCGCCGCCTCTTTCGAAATGAACCGCGTCAGTCAGCGGCTCGCCTGCCTTGTCGGTGCCGCTCGTCGATCGTATTCGTCTGGCGCTTCGACGATCGCAGGTCTTCGGATGCTTGGGCAGGATCAAACGGGTCGCTCGGCGCCTCGACCGTGACGGACCTGCCGACGCGTTTCAGTCACAGGCGCCCCCGCTTGGCGGCGACCGCGCCTTTAAGGAGAGATGAATTGCAGATGATTCCAAGACTCGTGCTTGCGCTTGTGGTCGCACTCGTGGTCGGCTTTGGCTATCGCTTTTACGATGTGTCGCGCGGGGCGGAATGGATGGTGTCGCCCGACCAGATCGCGACCGCGAAGGCGGCTGGTGGGGCCGGCGTCGAGACGTCGCCCGGTCGTATCGCGGTTCTGCCGATCCGGAGCGAGACGGCCGACGTTCTTCCGCTGCAATGGGCCTTTGCGGGGATTGCGGCAGGAGCGCTGGTCTTCGCCGCGACCCGCAGGCGGTCTTCCGGACAGCGCGGGTAAGTCCGCCTCGTCCAGCAAGTGTGCTTAAAATCCAAGGAGCCTGCGCGACCGATGTGATCGGTCGCGCAGGTCTCTCTGTGCTTCGTTACGATTAAGCGGCCTTTTTGGACGGACGACCGCGGCGCTTCACGGGCGCCTCTTCGGGTGCGGGGGCTGCGTCTTTTACGGCAGCAGCCGTCTTGGTGCGCTTCGCGGCAGCTTTTTGCGGAGCCGCAGCGACGTCGGGTTCGCGATGAGCGATGGGGGCGACCTCTTCCACGGCGGGCGGCAATTGAACCAGCTTCTTGCCGAGACCCATATCCTTGGCGAGTTTCGAACGCGACGCAGCGTAACCCGGCGCGACCATTGGATAGTCGCGCGGCAACCCCCATTTGGCGCGATAATCATCGGGCGACATGCCGTAAGACGTGCTGAGATGCCGCTTCAATGACTTGAAGCGCTTACCGTCTTCCAGACAAATCAAATAATCGTCGGTGACCGACTTCTTGATCGACACGGCCGGGACCGGCGGGGGAGCCACGGCCACGTCGGTTTTGTGCTCGCTCAGGCTCTTGATCGCCTGGTGAACGGATTCGATCAAAGCTGAAAGATCCTCTGCCCGAACCGAATTGTTGGATACGAATGCAGAGACAATATCGGCCGTGACGGTAATCATATCTTCGTTGTTCTGGTCGTTCATCGGTCTTCCCCTAAAAGATGTCTCTCTTTAGCGTCTCCGTACCATTTAGCAAGTCGATCTCGAATGACTTTGCTACGAGAACCCGCATTATTTTGCAGCAGTTTTGAGCACACTGGTTTAGTCGGCCGCATTGGTCGATAGATTGCGGCGAATAATTGGGGCGCGATCAACCGCGGATCGGGGTCTCAACCGACTTTCGTCTCGTCCTGTGCTTGATCGTCTGCTGACGCCTGAGCAAGCGTACTGTCGGTTCCTACACAACGTCGCTTGCAAACGGGCATGGAGGCCGAGCGCCGCGTTCAACGGCATAAGGCAGCAAACAGGCGCTGATCTTTCCGACGTCTTTCGCAATGTGAGGCGATGCTCCGCTGCAACATCCCGCTGTCCTGCATGACTTGACCGAAGCTTTGTGCGATCCGATCATCTGATCGGGCATGTCCCGAGATCGACAGCGCCGTCGCGGCGGACGACATGTCCCCATCGGCTTAGTGCGACCAAAGTGAGCCCGACCGAAGTGATCGCGCCGCGACCCTGGGGGCGCGATCGTCAAAATCCGCTTTGGCATTGTATGCCGCCGGTCGCTCTGCGATAGATCCCTGCATGAGCGAAGCGGATGCAAACAGACATGCCGTGCTGTCGACGCTGGTGCAGGCAAGCCGCAAATGGCGAAAACTCGCCCAGCAGGCTTTGGCGGCGCATGACATCTCGCAGGCGCGCGCGGCGGCTCTTGTTTGGGTCCATCGGCTCGGCGGGGGCGTTCGGCAAATCGTGCTTGCGAGTTATGTCGGGATCGAAGGGACGTCGCTCGTCAGGCTTTTGGACGAATTAAGCGCCGCTGGATTGCTGATCAGGCGGGATGATCTCGGCGACCGCAGGGCGAAGACGATTTGGCTGACGCCAGATGGCGAAACACTCGCCCGACGCGTCGAAAATGTGCTGGCCGATTTGAGGGATGGCGTTTTGTCGGAGATTGATCCGTCCGACATCGACGCCACGCTCCGTGTCTTCAGGGCGATCGATCTGGCGATGGAGGTCGGCGCAGCCGGCTCGATCCACCTCGGCGAGACGCGTGCGCCGCAAAAGGCACGTTAGACGCGCAAGGCCAGCCAAGCTCGATCCATCCAGACATCCAGGCTGGAAAGAAAGAGGCCGCCTGCGATAACGCAAGCGGCCCAAGTCTAGGGAGGAAACGCCCAAGGAGGGCATGCGCCGCAAGCAGCGCAGTGCCAAATTAAAGGTTTCACGACCCGACGCAACAGACATCGGCGCATGGCTGGTTTACGGCCAAGGCACGAACGGGAGCGGGGCCGAGGCGTCCCTGGAATGAACTGCGAGGCGCGGTTTCATGGCGCCGCAATGAACGTCCCGTAAGTCATTGCGCGAGCCAGCATCGCAAGACGTTGCGCGCGGAAGAACGGTCGTGCGAAAACTCTGGTGGTCAGGGGCTGATTGGTCGAGGTCAAAGCGCTTCCTTGAGCCTCTCGGCGGCAGGTGAGGAAACCAAGATGAATATTGAAAAAATGACGGCGCAGATGTCCAGCAAACCGGGCTTCATCGCGGCGCTGGATCAAAGTGGCGGCTCGACCCCCGGCGCGCTGCGCCTCTACGGCATTCCCGATAGCGCCTACAGCGGCGATGCCGAGATGTTCAAGCTGATGCATGAGATGCGCGTGCGGATCATGACGGCTCCCGCTTTCACGGGCGATAAGATCATCGGCGCTATCCTGTTCGAGGGCACGATGGATGGACAGGCCAAGGGGAAGCCCGTGCCATCTTATCTCTGGGACGACCGCGGTATCGTGCCATTCCTGAAGGTCGACAAGGGTCTCGAGACCGAGGCGGATGGCGTCAGCCTCATGAAGCCGATCCCCGGGCTGGATGCCTTGCTGGACCGCGCGGTCGGCCTCGGCGTCTATGGCACGAAGATGCGATCCGTCGTGAATCTCCCATCCGAGAGCGGCATTGCGGCCATTGCGCGCCAACAATTCGAGATTGGCGCGCAGATCGCCGGTCATGGCTTGATGCCGATCCTCGAGCCGGAAGTCTCGATCAAGAGCCCAGACAAAGCCGGCGCCGAAGCCATTCTCCGCACTGAATTGACCAAGGGGCTCGATGCGCTTCCCGAAGGCCAGAAGGTCATGCTCAAGCTGACCATTCCGGATGTCCCGGATTTTTACGCACCGCTGATCGCACATCCCAAGGTCGCGCGCGTCGTGGCTTTGTCGGGTGGCTATACGCGAACCGACGCCTGCAAGCGTCTCTCGGCCAATCATGGGATGATCGCCAGCTTCTCGCGGGCGCTGCTCGGCGATCTCCGCGTGTCGATGAGCGAAGCGGATTTCGACGCCAAGCTGGCCGAAGCCATCACCGAAATTTTCGGTGCCTCGACCGTCAAGGGCTGAGCCGCGAGGGGTAGCCCGAACAGCATCGAGTTCGGGCTTGCCCTTCGGGGCGCATACAGGGTTTCCGGGCGACCCCACGCATCGATCCTTTGTGCGGGATCGATCGGTGTGGTCGTCTTGCCTGTCGGCTCGTTTCACGGAACAAGCATGGGATGAGCATCCCGACAGACCATTCCTATCCGTTCGATCCGACCTATGGCCTTGACCTCGATGCGCTTCGCGCCATCCAGCCGCCGGAGCCAGCGCCTCATTTCGATGAGTTTTGGCGGGCGCGCCACGCGGCGACGCTTGGGATTCATCCTGAGCCGCGGCTCAGCGCGAGCGCGTCTCAGCATCCCGCGTGGCACGTTCAAGACATCGTCTATACCTCGACCGACCAGTTCGAGATCGGGGGCTGGCTGCTGCTGCCACGAGACGGTCTCGTCACGCGTGGTCTCGTCGTCGGGCATGGCTATGGCGGCCGAGACGAGCCGGATTTCGATCTTCCCGTGGCCGAAACGGCGGTGTTGTTTCCCTGCTTTCGCGGGCTCTCGCGCAGTCGCCGCCCGCCGATCTCCAGTGATCCCGCCCGGCATGTGCTGACCGGGATCGACAAACCGGAAACCTCGATTCTGGGTGGCTGTGTCGATGACGTCTGGTTGGCGGTCTCGGTTCTGACCGAGCTCTATCCCGGCCTCGAAGGACGGATCGGCTACAGCGGCCTGAGCCTCGGCGGCGGTATCGGCGCTCTGGCGATCGCTGCCGATCGGCGGATCGATCGTGGCCATCTCGTCGTGCCGACGTTCGGCAATATGCCGCTCTGGCTGACGTTGCCGACCCTCGGGAGCGCCGGCGCCGTGCAGCATTATCGAACAACGCATCCGGACGTGCTGCAGACCCTTCGGCTCTTTGACGCCGCAACGGCCGCGACGCGTATCGCGATCCCGATGCTGGTCGCGGTTGCCCGCTTCGATCCAGCGGTGGCACCGCCCTGCCAGTTTTCGGTCGCCAATGGGCTTGCGACGTCAAATCATCATGAAACCGTCATTCTGGATGCAGGCCATGTGGATTATCCTCAGATGGAGGAGCAACACGCGCTCCTTGTCGAAAAAGTCAGGCATCTCTTCAGGGCGACATGAAGCGAGACTACCGGCGCTGGTATAGTCCCCGACTCCACCGGGACATGGAGCTGCTGATCTTCGGGCATGCCGGAGCAAAAGTGCTGATGTTCCCAACGCGGGACGGGCGCTTTTGGGAATATGAGACGCTGAACATCGTCGCGAGCCTCGCGGTCAAGGTCGAGGCCGGGCAGTTGCAGCTCTATTGCATCGAAGGACTGGCGCGGGAGACCTTTTACGATGTCGGGCGCCATCCGGCCGATCGGATCAGACGCCACGCCGCCTACGAGGAGTATATCCTCAACGAAGTGCTTCCCTTGATGGCGTCGACCAACCCGCATGATTGCACGATCGCGATGGGCTGCAGCCTCGGTGCGTTCCAGGCCGCCAGCATCGCGCTTCGCCATCCGCACCTCTTCCGCAAGCTCGTGGCCTTTTCCGGTCGGTACGACTTGTCGATGAAGGTCGAGTGTTTCGACGATCTGTTCGACGGCTATTACGATGACGAGATCTATTTCCACACACCGACGCATTTCCTTCCCGGCCTGCAATGTGGGTGGAGGCTGGATAAGCTGCGCCGGCTCGACATCGTCTTGACGATCGGCACCGAAGATCCGTTCCTCGACAACAATCACCACCTGAGCCATTTGCTCGACCAGAAGCACGTGTCGCACCAATTGCATGTCTGGGATGGACGCGCTCACCGCGCCGGCGCCTGGCGACGGATGGCGGCCCTTTATGTGTGACGCGCGGCAAGACGCGACACGCTAGTCTTCCACCAAGCGTATCGATCACCGGATAGCCTGTAACCCACGCTCGCGTTAACACGGGGTCGGACACCAGCGGACATCGTCGCGCCGAAGATCCTGACACGTCTGCGAGAAGGAGCGACCCCATGGCCCCGACGAGCCCCATTCCCGGCAGGGTCAATGCCGATATGCCGGGGCGCTCGCAGCGTGTCACGGCGGCCGAGCACGCCCTGATGACGCGGCGCGAGACGGTGCTCGGCCCGGCCTATCGCTTATTCTACGAGGAGCCCGTTCATCTGGTGCGGGGTGAGGGCGTCTGGCTCTATGACGCGGCTGGCGATGCCTATCTTGATGTCTACAACAATGTCGCGTCCCTCGGTCACGGCCAGCCCGAAGTCGTCGCGGCGGTGACCCGGCAATGGGCGACCCTCAACACGCATACGCGCTATCTGCATGAGACGATCTTGGATTATGCCGAGAAACTGCTCGGCCTGTTCCCCGAGCATCTCGGCCATATGATGTTCACCTGCACCGGATCGGAAGCCAACGACCTCGCCTACCGGATCGCGAAGAGCCACACCGGCGGTACGGGCGTGATCGTCACGGATCTTGCCTACCACGGCGTCACCGACGCGGTCAGCCAGTTCTCGCCCTCGCTCGGCGCGGGTGTGCCGCGCGGCCCCCATGTTCGCACCGTGCGTGCTCCGGATGCCTATCGCCGGGGCGACGCCGATCTTGGGGCTGCCGTCGCGGCCGATGTCCGGGCCGCCATCGCCGATCTCCACAAGCACGGCATCAAGCCCGCCATGATGATCTGCGACGCGATCTTCTCCAGCGATGGCGTCTTTGCAGACCCGCCCGGGTTTCTGGCCGAAGCTGCCGAGGCCGTGCGTGAGGCGGGCGCTCTCTGGGTCGCTGACGAAGTCCAGTCGGGTTTTGGGCGAACCGGCAATGCTCTGTGGGGCTTCATGCGGCACGGCCTCGAGCCCGACATGGTGACGCTCGGCAAGCCGATGGGCAACGGGCAGCCGATCGGCGGGGTCGTTATGCGGCCCGAGGTGGTTGCCGAATTCGGCCGTACCTCGCGTTATTTCAACACCTTCGGCGGTAGTCCCGTCTCCTGCGCGGCCGGGCTCGCAGTGCTCGAGGTCATCGAGCGCGACGCGCTGGTCGCCAATGCGCGGCAGGTCGGCTTCTATCTCCGGACCGCACTCGAAGAGCTTTCAAACCGGCACGAAGCGATCGGCGACGTGCGCGGCGCAGGCCTCTTCGTCGGCGTCGAAATCGTCAGCGATAGGGCTGCCAAAACCGCTGATGCGGCCACGACCACGCGGGTCGTCAACGGATTACGGCGCAAGCGCGTGCTCATCAGCGCGTCAGGGCCACAAGCCAACGTGTTGAAGCTGCGGCCGCCCATTGTGTTCTCGACCGCCCATGTCGACACGTTCGTGGCGGCGCTCGACGAGGCTTTGTCCGATCGGTCGGCGTCGCCGCCATGAGGCGCGTCCCGTTGGTCGAGGCTCTCCCGCGACACGAGCCGAGCCACCTCCGCGCGGCGGCCCCCGACTGAATCACGCCGGTAAGACGGTCTCGGGCTCGGCGTGACTTACGACGGCGGCTTGGCTCGAGGTCGGCCATTGAAAGAGCGCCGCTTCGGTGCTGGAGCGTAAGACACGCCAACCCGCTCGGACCCACGATTCCTCGAAGATCGGATTGAGGTAGACGACCAGAATGTCGCGCGGGCTGTCCTGGCGTGAGCAGGCCAGGCGGTCGGCGACTTGCCGCATGATGGCGCGCCCAAACGGGTTGTAAAAAAAGACGATCAGGGGTCCAGTCGGAAAGTCATAGGCGGCCGCATCCCCATGCAGCAGGCTGATGCGGTCACGGTCTGGCTCTGGAAGCTTCCCGACATTGGCGGTCGCGATGGCATGAAGTTCTTTGGTGAATTCGACGCCGACGATCGCCTTGAACGGCAACGCGGCGGCCAACATCACGGCTCGGCCCTTTCCCGACCCCAGATCGACGAAAGTGAAGCGCCGATAATCGACATCCACGCTTTCGAAAACGGTTCTGAATTCGCTCGGATCGCTCGCGATATGCGCTTCGCCAAAGCGTGCGTTCGGCCCATCGACGGTGAGCCCATAGATGTAGTCGATCCCGCTCGTTTCGACCCCGTTTTCTGTGTCGAACAGGAGATCGACTCGTGTCTTGTGCTTGAGGAATGTTTTGTAATCGCGGGGGATCCACCCGCTTGCGCGAAGAAGCCGATGAAGCATTTTGGAGAGGAAGCTTCGCAGCCCGATCTCGCGCTGCATTTCAGCGGCACGCAACAATCGCCGCATCAATAACACATGCATTGCGCTTCCTTCGCTTCGGTCGGCCCCGATTGACGATGCACCGCTGAAACTCGCGTCACAGGGCTGACGCAGAATCGCTGCAGTACTGGGGCGTTGTTCGCCTTCTTCTCGACCTCGAGACGATAGGAGCGAAGTAGTGGCGGTCCTATTCGGTCATTGGGAGTAAGTCTTTCCGCTATTGCCTTCTCCCGGCATCGCCGAAACGCTGCGTTTCAAGGGGTGTTAACCTTGTTGGCGTTTGATCAGCTCTTTAGATCGATTTGGTATACGTCACGCAGTTTCTCGCGATACGTCGAGAACTGATCTGGCGTCCAGTCTTGCAGGAGGTCCGTCTCTCTTGGACCCGTCGGAGGCTATTCGATCTCGCGGCGCCCGATGCTCGCGATCGCCAGCGTCAGGGCCGCCACCGCGATGGCCAACAGGACGGTCCATTGCAGCAGAAGGCCGGATGTCGCCCACGTCCGAAGCGAGACCTGGAACGCCGCGATCATCCAGGCGTTGGGCGTGAGCCAGCTGAGGTTCTGCAGCCAGGGCGGCATGAGATAGAGCGGAACCATGCTGCCGCCGATGGCCGAGACGATCAGAACTCCGAAGCTCATGATCAACTGAGCCTGTTGCCGCGTCGCGCAACAGGCGTTGACCAGCAAGCCGAGCGCCGCCGCGGCCGCACTGGCGAGCGCGGTGGTGATCAGCCAAGCCCCAGGGTTGGCGAGCATGTCGACGCGATAGACCAGGAAGGCCGTCGCATAAATGGCAGCCACCTGCAGGGCGCCCTGCGCGGTCAGGAAGATAAATTTGCCGATCAGCAGCGGTGTGAGGCCATAGGGGCCGGCCTGGAGACGAGCGAAAATGCCGCCATTGCGTTCGTCGAGCAGAGTGGCGGCCCCCTGCATTGCGGCGAACAGCAAGAAGATCGCGGAGACCGCCCCGGCATAATAGGCGATCGGTCCACCCGAGATGGCGTCGTTGGCCGCATTGCGCTGCTCGACCAGGCGGGAGAAGGCGAAGCCGCCGCCGCCCTTGCCGACCTCGTCGGAGAACGCACTTTCCAGAAACTTGCGCTCGTCGTTCTCGAGCCGTCCAGCGCGTTCGACATCCCCGATGATGCGCGACAAGGCGACGTCCGGCAGCTTTTCGTTCAGCGTTTGCAGGACTTGTCCAGCCACGATCGCGGCGGCGGCCGGCCGGCTCGAACTGCCGATCACCAGCAGCGGCGCCGCTCCCGTCGTGCCTGTGTCGGCAGCCGGGTCGGCGCGGATCAGGAGCCCGACCGTATATCCGCCGTCGCGGACGGCGGTGTCGAGGCCGGCCTCGTTGCCGGTCACGATGCTGGTACGAAAGGTCGGCTGCTGCTGCAGCGCCTGCACGAGCCGCTGGCCCGCGCTGCTGTGCGAACGATCCAAAATGCCGACGTGGAGCCGCAATTCGGTTCCGGTCGCGCCAGCGAAGATCGCGGCGAGCAACACGAAGATCACAGGCGGCAACGCGAAGGTCATCACGAGGGTGGGAATATCCCGCCGCACTTGAAGCGCCATCACACGAACGGCAGCGAGGATCAAGACGCGCCGCCGGGGCCGACGATCGCCTCATAAGCGTCGCCAAGCCGAAAACGCCGCTGCCGCAACTCCCGGATCTGCGCCATCGGGAGGCCGAGATCGGCGGTCTCGAGCGACACGGGTCCTTCGGCCGCGCGATGGATGCCGCGCCAGACCGTGGCTTCGGCCGTTGGCACATAGCCGCGCGTCATCAAGGCGGATCGCGCGGCGTCATCGGGTTGATCCATCAAAAGCACCTCGGTGCGGCTCGTCTCCGCCGCGAATTGGGCCGTGACGAGGTCGGTCGGGCTGGCCTGGGCCGCGATGCGACCGGCCCGCAGAATCACGACCGTATCGGCGATCGCCTCGCCGTCGTCGAGGTCATGCGTTGCGAGCAGCAACGCCACGTTATCGGTGCGGGCAAGGCTTTTCAGGTCCGCGCAAATCGCGCGCCGCGCGAGAGGGTCGAGACCGACCAGCGGTTCGTCGAGCAGCAGGAGGCGTGGACGACCAACCAGCGCGCACGCAATATTGGCGCGGCGTTGAAAGCCGCCCGACAGGGTCGAGACCAGAGCGTCGGCGACGGAGGCGAGGCCGGTGCGGGCGACACAATGGTCGACGAGAGCCGGGGTTGCGCGCCCGCCCGAAAACGCGGCAAAAACCTCGATATTTTCCCGCACGCTCAGCCGTGAATAGAGCGCGATCTCCTGGGGCACGAGGCCGAGAGCAGCACGGGCGCGGCGGTCGCGGCTTGGGGCGTAGCCGACGACGCCGACCTGGCCCGATGTCGGAACGATGCTGCCGCTCAAAGCACGGATCAGAGTTGTCTTGCCGGCGCCGTTCGGCCCAGCCAGAAGCGTCACCGTACCGGCGCGGAGTTCCAGCGTGACGTTATCCAAGATCAGGCGGTGCGCTCTGTCGACGCGGATGTTGGACACATGAGCGACGATGTCGGTCGGTCCTGATGGCGTCATTGACCCGGCTGACGTCATGGACGCCCCGGTAAGGCCAGCCGGACCGCGACCGATACATCGCGCTCGACCGTAAAGGCTGCTCGATCGAAGCGGGGCGACGTCATGCGACCGGCCTCGCGCGAGAATCCGTAAGGTTCGCGGGGAAGCCCACGGGGCGATCGGTCCAACGTACCGTCGCCGTTCAAGTCCTGAAAGGCCGCGACCGCATAGACGCCGGGCGGCACGTTCGCAAAGCGGACCTGCAGCGTGGGGCTGTCGGCGCCCACGACCTGGGCATTGCCGCAATCATCCGGCTCCAAGCCCCCCGTACAGAGACTGACATAGACGCGGGTTTGCGAAGGTGTGACGCCCTCGACCCGGACCACGACCTCCGCCGCATAGGCGGTGCTCAGGCCTCCCGCCAGAACCGCCACCGTTGCGGCGGTTAACCGCGACCAAACACGTCGCGCAATCCTGGTCGGCTGAGCCGGCTGTCGTGTTGGCACGTCGCACATGGGCCTAACCTGCTGGTTGCAGCTTCATCTCGCAAGCGGGGTCTTGAACCTGCGTGCGTCAGCCCTCTCTTATAGGGCGGGGCAGCGGGATGAACACAACGCGATGAACATGCATGTCGGTCTCGAAAACTCACTGAAGCCTAAGCGGGTCGCGGTCGTTGGAGCCGGTCCCGGTGGGCTTGCCAGCGCCATGATGCTCGCGGCTGCGGGCCTTGACGTCACCGTCTACGAGAAAGCCGACCGGGTCGGCGGACGGACTCGCACCATCGAAGCGGAACAGTTCAGGTTCGATATTGGACCGACGTTTTTTCTCTATCCCGAGATCTTGCAAAGTCTATTCCATAGATGTGGTCTCGACCTTGCTGATTTTGTGACGCTCAAGCGTCTCGATCCGCACTATCGGCTGAAGTTCGAAGATGGGCCGGATCTTGTCACAACCAGCGATCTCGACCGGCTCGAAGTCGAGATTGCAAAAATCGACGCAGAGGATGCCAAGAACATCCGCCGCTTCATCGCGCGCGGCCGGGCCAAGCTCGAGGCATTTCGCCCGGTTTTACAGAAAGCGTTTCTGAGCCCACTCGATCTGCTAAGCCCGGATGTCTTGAAATCCTTGGGGTTGCTCGCGCCATTCTCGTCCGTCGACGGCGATCTCAGCAAGTTGTTCAAGGATCCGAGGATCCGCCTCGCCTTTTCGTTTCAGACCAAATATCTCGGCATGTCGCCATTTCGGTGCCCGAGCCTTTTCACGATCCTGTCGTTCCTCGAATATGAATTTGGCGTATGGCACCCGATGGGGGGCTGCGGGACGCTGAGTGAAGGCATGGCGACAGCTGCACGCCGGCTCGGGGTCAAGTTCCGGTTGGGCGAGGAGGTCCGATCGATCGACTTCGAAGGCAAAGTGGCGACCGGCATCGTCACCGCCAATGGCCGCGAGGCGTGCGATGCCGTTGTCGTGAACGGCGATTTCGCCCACGCGATTCCGCGTCTCATCCCGGCGCGCCTCCGCAGGAGATGGTCGGATAAGCGCATCGACAAAGCGCAATATTCTTGCTCGACCTTTATGCTCTATCTCGGCATCGAAGGTCGCTATGACCATCTCGACCATCATACGATTTTTCTGGCGAAGGATTATCGCCGGAACATCGAAGAGATCGAGGCTGCTGAAAAACCGCCGGAGCAACCGTCGATCTACGTGCAGAACCCGGTCCGATCGGATCCGGCCTTCGGCGGCGCCGATTATTCGTCGCTTTACGTGCTTGTCCCTGTCGGTCACTGCGGCAAGGTCGATTGGGCCGCCGAAGGTGGTGCATTCCGCGATATGGTGCTCGAGCGGCTCGAAGGTTTGGGATTGACCGATCTCCGCAACCGCATTCGTTTCGAAAAGGTCGTGACGCCGGATCAGTGGCGGGACGACCTGTCGATTTATCGCGGTGCGACCTTCAACCTCGCGCATTCACTCGATCAGATGTTGCTGTTTCGGCCGCATAACAAGTTCGACGGTGTCGACGGCGTCTATCTTGTAGGCGGCGGAACCCATCCGGGGTCAGGTCTGCCGGTCATTTATGAGGGAGCGCGGATCACCAGCGATCTCGTCCTCAGCGATCTTGGGCAGGCCGACCGTATCCCGACCGCTACCGCCAACGACATGCCGCTTGTGGCGTCGAGCCAAGCATGATCACGCTGTTCAACACAGACCGAGGATGACGATGACTGAGAGCCTGCCCGTTGGCGTGATCGGCAGTGGTTTGGGGGGACTGGCCGCGGCGGTCGTGCTGGCGGCGCGTGGCCATTCCGTGACCCTCTTCGACAAGAACGACTGGTTCGGCGGCAAAGCTGCGGTGTTGAACGAAGGCGGCTTCCGCTTTGACATGGGCCCGACGATCCTGACGGTCCCGGCGGTTTTGCGCCGAATTTTCGCCGAAGCGGGCGAAAAGCTAGAGGATCATCTGGAGCTGATCCGACTCGATCCGCAGTGGCGCTGCTTCTTCGATGATGGCGCGATCCTCGATCTGCACGAGGATGTCGCCACCATGGCGAAGACGCTCGACGGCTTCGCGCCGGGCGCAAAACTCGGCCAAGGTTATACGAATTTCCAAAAATTCGCCGAGACGCTGCATGGCGTGTCGGAGCGGTTCTTCTTCTGGAAGGCCGTGGAGGACTTGCGCGACACGATCGACCTCAAGCGCAACATGAGCCCGACGACGCTGCGGGACGTGATGGCGCTCAAGATGGGCAAGTCGGTGGCCGGCAGCGTGCGCGCCCATGTGGCCGACGAACGTGTCGCCCAGATGCTCGACCACTTCACCCAATATGTCGGCTCGTCGCCTTACGCGTCGCCCGCCGTGCTCTGCGCGATCGCGCATATGCAGGCGAGCGAGGGTGTTTGGTATCCCGTGGGCGGAACCCGCGCCGTCGCCGAAGCTTTGGCCGGACTTGCGCGTCGCCTCGGCGTAACGCTGCTGGGCGAGACGGAGGTGACCGGCCTCGACATCGTCAAGGGAGCCGTTACGGCCGTCACGACGGCCAATGGTGACCGCCATCCCGTCTCGGCTGTCGTGTCCAACATGGATTCGATTCGCACCTATACCGATCTCGTCGGCGGTGCGCCGGCCGCCACCTATCGGGACAAGTTCAAGCCGGCTTGTTCCGGTGTCGTGCTCTATCTTGGGCTGTCGCGCGGCTACGATCATCTGCAGCATCACGATTTCATATTCTCCCGCAGCGCCAAGGAAGAATTCGACTGGATCTACGACAAGGGGGAGCCCGCCCCCGATCCGACTTGCTATGTCGCGGCGCCCTCGCGCACCGATCCGACGGTTGCGCCTCCCGGCGGCGAAGCGCTGTATGTTTTGGTGCACACACCTTATCTTCGGCCGCACCATGATTGGTCCAAAATGTTTCCGGCCTATCGCCAGGTGATCCTCGACAAGCTCAAGCGGACGGGTGGCATGCCGGATATCGAGGAGCGGATCGTTTTTGAGCGGGCCCTGACGCCGCAGGATATCAATGACCGATACAAGGTGCTGAATGGCGCCATCTATGGCTTGGCAAGCCACGGCAAGTTTCTTGGTGCTTTCAAGCCGGGCAATCGCTCGCGACAGGTCAAGGGCCTCTATCTGGCCGGCGGCGCCGCTCATCCCGGTCCGGGCATGCCCATGGTGATGATGTCGGGCTGGATCGCCGCCGATGCGCTGGATCAGGATCGGACGTCCTTGCGTCGCGCGTCCTAACCGTCATGTCGGGGCGCGCCAGCACTCTTTCGGCCGACGCGCGGCAAAGCCTTGCGCGACGGTCGCCGGTGTGGGTCTCGGCTTTTGCCATGATCTTCGCTCGCGCACTCAGGCGGGACTTTCACGCGGTTCGTATCGCCAAGGCCGGCCCGCCCCCGCCGGCCGATACGCCGCGTCTCGTGATCTATATGAACCATCCGTCGTGGTGGGATGCGGCCGTGATCCCGGTGCTCCTCGCGAAGCTGTTTCCGGGCCGAGCTGGATTTGCGCCGGTCGACGAAAAGATGACGCGACGCTACGGCTTTATGCCACGGATCGGCGCCTTCGGGGTCGCGCAGGATAGCCGTCGCGGCGCTTCGGTCTTTTTGGAAACCGCCGCCACCGTTCTGGCGAGGCCGGAGGGGCTACTGGTCGTGACGGCGCAGGGGCGTTTCGCCGATGTGCGGGAGCGTCCCGTCCGGCTCGCGCCAGGCTTGGCCCATCTCTTGGACCGGACGCCCGATGCGACCCTGGTGCCGCTCGCGGTCGATTATCCGTTTTGGGAGGAGCGCAAACCGGAAGCCTTGCTTCGCTTCGGACCGGCCATTGCCGCACGCTCCTTGCTCGGCTTCGACAAACGCAACCGACATGACGCTCTGGCCGATGCGCTCGGCACCGCGATGGATGCGCTTGCGGCTGATGCAATCGCACGCGATGCGGACCGATTTACGACGTTGCTCGACGGGAGTGTTGGGGTTGGCGGCGTCTATGATGCGTGGCGCTGGACCCGCGCCAGATTTCGCGGTGAACGGTTCAGCGCAGCGCATGGAGAGCAGCCTTGATCTTTGCTCTCGTCGTTCTTGCCCTGGCGGCACTGCCGCTGGTGATGACGCTTCTTAACGTCCGCCTGATCACGACCCCGCCGCTGCCCACGACGCGGCCCGCCGTCGCGATCCTGATCCCGGCCCGTAACGAGGAACGTGCGATCGGCCGATGTGTCGAGGCCGCGCTTGCGAATGTTCAGGCCGACATCGAGGTGATCGTTCTCGATGATGCCTCGACCGATAGAACGTCGGAGGTAGTACGTGCCATCGCACTGCGCGATAGCCGCCTCACTCTGGCGCAGGCGCCCCCTTTGCCACCGGGATGGAATGGCAAGCAGCATGCCTGCTCGGTGCTGGCATCGCTGACCGATAAACCCTTTCTGCTGTTTCTCGACGCCGATGTCGTGCTGCAACCCGAAGCGGCGGCCCGTCTCGCTTCGGCCAAGGGCGTCGATCTCGTGAGCGGCGTGCCGCGCCAGGAGATGGGCGGCGCGTTGGAACGGATGGTCGTGCCGATCATCAACGCGCTCCTGCTCGGATATCTGCCGGTCGGGATGATGCGGCGAAGCCGGCAGGTGGGACTGGCGGCTGGGTGCGGGCAGATGATGATGGTGCGCGCCGAGGCTTACCACCGAACCGGCGGCCATGCCGGCATTCGGCGCAGCTTGCATGACGGCTTGAAGCTGCCGCGGCTGTTTCGGGCAGCGGGTCTTCGAACCGATCTCGTCAATGGCGCGGCGCTGGCGACCTGCCGCATGTATCAGAGCCCTGCTGCGCTCTGGACGGGCTTCCTGAAAAACGCCACCGAGGGAATGGCCAAACCGATCGCGCTGCCGATCTGGACCGTGCTTCTGTTCGGCGGTCATGTGCTGCCTTGGTTGCTGCTCGCGGTCGATCTGGTCAGCGGCGTGTCGTGGCCCGTGACGGGCGTCACCGCTTTAGCCTGCGTGCTTCCGCTCGTGGCTCGAACGATTCAGTCGCGTGTCGCGGGCGAGCCGTTGTCGACGGTGCCGCTGCATCCGCTCGGGATTCTCGTCACGCTCGCGATTCAGTGGACCGCCTTGGCGCGTCGTCGCTTCGGGCGCCCGACCGAATGGCGTGGGCGCGCCTATCTGGCTGAGAATTAGGCGGATGGGGCCGGGCGCGTCGATCGAGGTGGACGATCCTGGCCCGGCTTACGCTCGTCTGCGCGCCGCTTGGGATCGCGCGGGCGGGTTGTCGGTTCAGCTTCGCCGCGATGCGCTGGCGCGGCTTCGCGATGGGGTGCGCCTTCGGGCCGATGCGTTTGTCGAGAGCATCGATACGGATTTCGGCGGGCGGGCCAGGGTCGAGACCTTGGTGGCCGAGGTCGCGGCCGTGTTGCGGGCCGTCGATTATGCGCGCCCACGCCTCGCGCGCTGGGCCGCAAACGAGCGGGTCGGGCTCGGTTTGCCGTTCTGGCCGGCGCGCGCCCATATCCGCAAGGAGCCGCGCGGCGTGGTGGCGATCCTCGGACCGTCGAATTTTCCGCTCCAACTCACGCTTCTGCCCCTGATCTGCGCGCTTGCGGCCGGATGCCGCGTGTTGGTGAAGCCATCCGAACTGGTGCCGGCGACCGCCGACCTCATGGCCGCGATGCTGACCGAGACGTTTTCGGCCGACGAGGTGGCGGTCCTGACAGGCGGCCCGGATCTCGCTGTCGCCATGACACGGCTGCCGCTCGATCATCTGTTGTTCACCGGATCGACCGCCAACGGACGCCGCGTGATGGCGGCCGCGTCGGACCATCTGACGCCGCTGACGCTGGAACTCGGCGGGAAATCGCCCGTCGTCGTCGCCGATGATGCCGATCTCGACAAAGCCGCACGCGCCATTATGGCCGGCAAGCTGATGAATGCCGGCCAGACCTGCGTCGCGCCGGATTATGTGCTGGTGCCGCGCGCGCTCCGAGATCGTTTCCTCGATGCTGCCAAAGCGTCCGCGCATGCGCTCTATCCCGATCCCGGCATGATGTCGGCCGTGCGGGGCGAGCCGGCCCAACGTCGGCTCGCCGACCTCACGGCCGGTTTGACCAGCGTCGCCATGTTCGACGGGCCCGTGACGTCGTCCCGCATCATGCCAGTGCTGGTGCTCGATCCGCCCCTCGATGCCCCCATCATGCGGCAGGAGATCTTCGGGCCGGTCTTACCGGTTTTGGCTTACGATCGGCTCGACGATGCGATCGCGATCATCAATGATCGGCCGCGACCTCTGGCGCTCTATTGGTTCGGCCGCGACAAAGCGTCGTTGCGAGTGCTGCTCGACCGAACGTCGTCCGGCACCGTTGCGGTCAACGAAACGGTTTTGCATGCGGCCGTCGATGCTCTGCCGTTCGGCGGTATCGGCGCATCGGGTTTCGGGGCCTATCATGGGCAGGCCGGGTTCGAGGCCTTCACGCATCGCCGTCCGGTGTTCGTGCAGAGCCGTTTCAGCATCACCCGCCTGCTGCAACCGCCTTATGGCGCTCGCGCCGAGCGGATCATTGCCGGGATGCTGAAATGACGAAGGCGGCGCGCAAGGTCGCGATGATCGGCATGGGAGCGGCGGCGCTGGCGTTGGCGCTCTGGCGGCGCGATATTCCGTTTTCGGTTCTCGATCGACGCTATGCCGACGACAGATCCCGGTGGCTGACGCTGCCGAACGGCATGAGGCTGCATTATCGTGACATCGGCCCGGTCGACGCCCCTGTTCTTGTCTGCGTTCATGGCTATTCGGCGTCCAGCCTTGACTGGCTGCCCTGGGCCGAGCGGCTCAAATCAACCTATCGGCTGTTGCTGATCGATCTGCCCGGCCATGGATTGACGGCCGCACCCGACAGCTACGAGCCAAGCCTTCTCGGCATGGTGGCATGTGTGGCCGCCCTGATGGAGGCGCTGTCGCTCGCGCGCGTCGTGTTGATCGGCAATTCAATGGGCGGTCAGGTCGCGGCCACCTATGCGCTCGCCAACCCCGACCGCATCGCCGGTCTGGTGTTGGTCGCCTCGATCGGGGCCGCAGAACCCGTCTCGACCACCACCGCGTCCCCGCCCTTCGTCGTGCGCCTGCTCGGCAGCGCCATCGCGCGTTTCGCTCTCCGACACATCGACCTGACGCCGCTGGTCCGGCATGGCTTACGCAATGCCTTCGGCGACCGCGAGGCCGTGACGGACGCGCTGGTGCAACAATATACGGATCTTGCGCGGGCACCGGGCCATCGCGAGATCCTCACCGGGCTGCAGATCGGCCAGCGTGACACGGCCATGCTGGCTCGACTGCCGCTGTTTGATCGACCGACCCTGGTGATGTCCGGGGATGCCGATCGCCTCGTGCCGGTGGCGCAGGCCCGTGCGATCGCCGCCGCTCTGCCGCGGGCCCGCCTGATCGTCTATCCCGGCATCGGCCATGTGCCGATGCAGCAAATCGCGGAACGATCCGCCGCCGACCTTCGCGACTGGCTTGCGGCCGGGCCGGACTCGCCTTTTCGACCGTCGCGACCGAGATAGATGCGATCGCGCCATAAAGGACCATGCCCATGACGATCCGTACGCTCCGCTTATCAGCCGCCCTTGTGACGGCTGTCTCGTTTTCGAGTGGCGCCCTCGCCAAACCTGTGGTGGTCCCTCCTGCTGCTCACGAATTTGACCTCGGAAGCTTGAAAGTCGTGTCGCTCCGCGATGCCGACAACGTGCTCGAGAACGACGGTAAGGTGTTTGGAGCGAGCGTCGCACCGAGCGATGTCGCGCGGGTTCTGAAAGCGGCCGGTGCGCCGACCGACAAGATCACGCTCGGGGTCGATGCTCTGCTGGTGAAGGCGCCGGATCGCGTCATGCTGTTCGATACGGGCCTCGGCCCAACCGTTCACGGCGCGCTGATGGGGAGCCTCGAGCAGGCCCATGTGAAGCCCAGCGACGTGACCGACATCATGATCACGCATTCGCATTTCGACCACGTCGGCGGCCTTGCGACATCCGGGGGAGAGTTGGCGTTTCCCAAGGCGACGATCCACCTTTCGGCCAAGGAATGGGCGTGGATGCAGAGCCAGCCCGACAGCCAGGCTCTCGCCAAGATCATCGCGCCGCGCGTCGAGACCTTCGAGCCGGGCGGCATGATCGTCCCCGGTGTGACGGCTCTGTCGCTGCCGGGTCATACGCCGGGCCATGTCGGATATCAGATCACCTCCGAGGGTCAGACGTTGGTCGATATCGGCGACACCGCGCATAGTTCGATCGTCTCGTTAGCCGAGCCTGAATGGGCGATCGGATATGACAACGACGAGGACTTGGGCGAGACAACCCGTCGGGCGGAACTCAAGACGCTTGCGGATGGGAAGACGCTGATCTTCGCGCCTCATTTCCCGTTCCCCGGCGTCGGCCGGATCGTGGCGGAGGCCGATCACTTTGCCTTCAAGCCCCAATAACCGAATTGACGAACCTGTTCTACTTTATTGCTCGCCTTGTCTGGGCTGGGTCGTGAAGGTGTAAAGGACGATCGTCCAAGCCGGTCCACTTCGGTGAAGCACGAAGATCTCGCGATTGAAATCGAGCGACTTGGTCCCGTCTTTCAGGCTGAGCTCCATCTGTCCGACGGGATGGTGGGTTCGAACGATCGCGATATCGCCGTAGAGATCGACGGCGTCATATTGAAAATCGGTGTCGAATTTTGCGTCCTTGAACAGAGCCGCATAAGGAGCCGCCATCGCGTCGACACCGACCACGGTGGTTTTGTTGTTCCATTCGGCCACGGCATCGGGGGCGAAGAGAGGGCGGATCTTGCCGAAGTCGGCCGTATTCAGACCCTCCTGATAGGCCGCGACCACGGCCTTGGCAGCGCGTTGGTCCGATGCGACCTGCGTGTCCTGCGAATAGCTGAAGGCGCCTGACGGGCCACCATCGTGGCCTTTCTGAGCTTGGGCCGGCAACGCCTCGGCCGCTATGGCCAACAAGAGAGCCGCCGTCACCGTCATCGATGAGCGCATTGTTTCGGTTCCTCTTGAACGACGGTGTCAGATGGTAACGGGGGAGCCTTCGGGGTCGCCGTGGAAGGTCCAGTGTCCGCCGCTGCGGAACGAAGCCGCGGTCGCGAACGTGTCCTCCATGAACTGCATGGCGCTGCATTTGCCGTCGCGAACCGTGGCGAAGACTGAGAACGGTGACGTGACGAGGGTCGATAAAACGATCGAGCGATAGGTAAAGCGTCCGAAGATCGCAACATTGTCGCCGGAGCCGAAGACCGTTCCTGTGTCGAAGGATAAAACGTCCCAATGCCGCGACACGTCCGTAAAGGTCCGGACAATGCTTTCGGCGCCATGCGACGTCCCGCACCACGGCATGATCCGCTTCAGATCGGGATTGTCATAATTCAACGACACATAAGTGAAGTCGTCGGTCACGAGGGCCCGAACATGCGCGAGGTCTCTCGGGCTCTGTAGGATCGCCAGGACGACGTCGATCGGGGTCTGGTCCATGTCTGTGTCCTTTGCGCCGCGCGGGATCCACCAACGCCGGCGGCCGAGCTCAACCACAGCCCTACGAGATCGGTCGGCCTCCCGTTAGACGGCGTTGCTGGAAAACACCTTCCCGTTTGTGGGAAGCCCGATCAGGCGGGAAGATCGGGGAACAGCCGAGGCACCATCTCGGCCGCGAAGTCCTTGAAGATGCGGACCAGACGCGGAACGTGGCGATTGCCGAAATGCACGATCGACATGTCCAAGCGGCGAAACCGCCAGTTTGGCATGACCTCCACCAAACGCCCCTCGCGGAGGAGATGCGGCTGCACCACCGGCGGCAGATCGCCGATGCCGGCGCCGGCCAAAAGCGCGACCGCAAGACCGGCATAGTCGTTCATCGCAAGAAAGGGTTCGAAGCCGAGCGTCTGCTTGTCCTTACTGTCCAGGCTGGTCAACCGCCAGCTATGCCCGGTCTGCCAGAACGAAAAGGCGAGCAGGCGATGGTCGAGTAGATCCTGCGGCGTCTCCGGCGCTTTGCAAGCGGCGAGGTAGGTGGGGCTGGCGACGAGTTGATGCCGGTAAGTGAGGATCCGGCGAGCCATCAACGAGGAGTCGCGGAGCGGCCCCACGCGAAAAGAGAGGTCGACGTCCTCGGAAATGTGATCGACGATCCGATCGGTCACGAAGACTTGGATGCGGACGTCGGGATACAGCGTTTGGAACGCACCAGCCAGCGGAGCCAGCAAGCCATCGGCGAGGCTCGGGGGCGCCGATAGCCGCAACGTTCCCGATATCTGCGACAGCGTGTCGGACACGACATTGTCGACCGCATCGCTGAGTTCGGCACCCCGTTGCGCATGTTCGAAGACGTCCGCGCCGACGGTGGTCAGGCGCAAACTTCTGGTCGAGCGCTCGAGCAGGCGGACCCCGAGCTGGTTTTCAAGCTCGGCGATCCGGCGGCTCACAGTCGAGACTGGAATCTTGAGGCGACGGGCGGCGGCCGAAAAGCTGTTCGCCTGAACCACGCGGGCAAACAGAAGTAACGCGTTGAGATCGGACATCGTCTTCTCACCTGCGAGAAAGTCATTTGCGACTTTGCCAGCTAATGGGATCCGGCTCATTTGACTAGGTGTCCAGCGTCGACACTGACCAACGCCGGATGACCCAGCATGACGCATAGCCTTTCGATCAGAACCGCTCTGGCAACCGTCGCTTTCTTGTGCCTCGGCTCCGCCGTGGGGCGTGCCGAAGAAGCAAAAGCCGGGATCGAGCACACGATGGCGGCCTATAATGCCGCTCTGAACGGGGGTGACACGAGCCGCGTCCTTCCGCTCTACACGGAGGACGGCGTGTTCATGCCGCCCTTTAGCCAATCTGCGGTGGGAAAGACTGCGATCAAGACAGCTTATGACGCCGTCTTTGCCGAACTGAAGTTCCACGTCAAATTCGCTGTTGTTGAATTGGAGCAAATGGCGCCGACCTGGGCCTTCGTGCGGACGAACTCGGCCGGGACGACGGATCATCATTCGACCGGAAAGACGACCTCGGAAGCCAACCAGGAATTGTTCGTCTTTAAAAAGGGCGAGGACGGCACCTGGCGGATCGCGCGCTACAGCTTTTCGCCCACGAATCCGCCGATCCCGTGATTGGGACGGCTTTCATCCGAAGGGATGAACAACGATTCCACGTTTTCGTCGGCACATCTCGCGCGTGGTCCATCCATCCGATCCGCGCCCACCCGGAGTTTTAACATGAATGCGGACGAACAATCAGCCGCTGCGCTGCTCAAGGCCTATGGCCATGCCGCCAATGCGGCCGACGCGCATGCCATAGCGGCGCTTTACGCGCCGGACGGCGTGTTGATGGCGCAGAACATGGCCCCCTGCGTCGGCAACGAGGCGGTCCATCAAGCCTATGCTGGAATGTTTCAGGCGATCGCGCTCGACATCGCGTTTTCGATCGCCGAACTGCGGCAGATCGCGCCCGATTGGGTTCTCGCCCGGACGACCTCGACGGGCACCATCAGATTGCTGGCGACCGGGGCCGATATCCCGGAAGCCAATCAGGAACTCTTCCTCTTTCAGAGGATCGATGCAGCCTGGAAGATCGCGCGCTACTGCTTCAACACGACTTTGCCGGCGTAAGGATAAGGCAATGCCGCTCTCAACCCGATGGGTCGATCTTCCGGCCCGCGTCCTCATGTGCCTGCTGTTTCTGATCTCGGGATTGGGCAAAGTCAGCGCTGTTGCGGCGATACAAGCCTATATGGCGGCCCATGGGTTGCCCGGCTTTCTGATCTGGCCGGCCGCCGCCCTGGAACTCGTCGGCGGCCTTCTGCTGTTGATCGGGCTCGGCACCCGGCCGCTCGCCCTGGTTCTGGCGGGATGGTGCCTGCTGACGGCCCTCGTCTTTCACACCGACTTCGCCGACCAAAATCAGATGATCAACTTTTTCAAGAACATGACCATGGCGGGTGGGTTTCTGATCCTGGCGAGGGATGGAGCGCCGGGGTTCAGTCTCGACGGCTGGCTCGCTTCCCGCAATGAGCAACCTTGAACCGAACGAGGAGGCGATCGTGGCGACCATGAAGGCGGTTGTGATGCACGGGGCTGGCGGGCCCGAGGTTCTCAAAATCGAGACGCGACCGGTGCCGGTTCCGAAGCCCGGCGAGGTGCTGATCCGCGTCAAAGCCTTCGGCTTGAATCGGTCTGAATTATTCACGCGGCAGGGACAATCTCCCGACGTCCTCTTGCCGCGCGTCCTTGGGATCGAAGCCGTCGGCCTCGTTGTGGAGGCGCCCGGGGGCGCTTTCGCCAAGGATGACATCGTCGCCACGGTGATGGGCGGCATGGGTCGCGCTTACGACGGGAGCTATGCCGAGTTCACCTGCGTGCCCGCCGCTCAGGTCCAGGTGGTCAAGACGGACTTGCCTTGGGATCGCTTGGGTGCCGTTCCGGAGATGTTGCAGACCGCCTGGGGCTCGCTGTTCACCGCCCTCCGGCTCGCGCCGGGTGAGCACCTGCTGATTCGCGGCGGGACGACCTCCGTCGGCTTGGCAGCCGCCTCGATCGCCAAAAACCATGGTGCGAAGGTGGTGTCGACCACCCGCCGCGCGGATCGTGAGGCGCTGCTGCGGGCCAATGGGGCCGAACAAGTGATCATAGATACCGGAACGATCGCCACAGACGTCTCGCACGTCATTCCGGGCGGCGTCCACAAGGTGCTTGAACTGATCGGAGCCACGACACTGAAGGACTCGCTCCGTTGCGTCAGGCCGGGCGGCATCGTCTGCATGACCGGCATGGTCGGAAACGCATGGTCATTCGATGATTTCAGCCCCATGGATGTCATTCCGACCGCCGTCTGTCTGACGACCTATGACGGCGGCGTGCAGGACTTCATGGCGATGCCGCTGCAATCTCTCGTCGACCAGATCCAGGCCGGAACGCTGCGGGCGGAGGTCGGCCGGACCTTTCGGCTCGACGAGATCGTCGAGGCGCATCGTTGCATGGAAGACAATCAAGCAGGCGGCAAGATCGTCGTGTTGACCTGAACCGCGCCGTCGCCTGATTGAGTTGGCCCGACCAGACCAGACCAGCGCGAGCGCCAATCTCAGGGGTGCGGCTCATGCGGTCTTCGTGCTGGTCGCGATATCGAGCCAGACGGCGAGCAGCAGGATCGTTCCCTTAACGATCATCTGCCAATAGGTGTCGACGCTGAGCATCGACATGCCGTTATCGAGGCTCGCCATGATGAGGGCGCCGATCAACGCGCCCGCGACCGTCCCGGCGCCACCTCGCATCGAGGTGCCGCCGATGATGCAGGACGCGATGGCGTCGAGTTCCTGCAGCGAGCCGGCCGAGGGTGAACCGGCCGCGAGCCGCGCTGTCGTGATGACACCGGCGAGCGCCGCGGCGGCGCCCATCAGGCCGAAGACGATGAGCTTGACGCGTTGGACGTCGACGCCGGAGAGACGCGTCGCCTCGAGATTGCCGCCGATGGCGTAGATGCGGCGGCCCAGCACCGTTCGCCGCGCCATCAGGGTGAGGACGCCGAGCAGCACCAGCAGGATGAGGACGGGGGTCGGAATCCCTCGATAATCATTCAGTACGTAGATGAAGCCGGCCAGAACGGCGCCGGTCACGACGATCTTGCCGAGGTCGATCGCGAAGGCCGGGACCGTCAGCCCGTATTGACGACGCTTGCCGCGCCCGCGCAGCACCAGCGCGGCGAGCAAAACGAAGAGGATTCCGGCAAGCCCGTAACCGACGCTGGCCGGAACGTAACTCTGACCCACGGCGACGAAATCGGCCGATATGGGCGTGACCGTCACGCCGTTGGTGATGCCGAGAAGGATGCCGCGAAAGGCGAGAAGGCCGGCCAGCGTGACGATGAAGGACGGGATGCCGCGATAGGCGACCCAATAGCCGTTGAACGTCCCGATCGCGGCGCCGAGCGCCACGACGGCCAGAAGCGTGACGGCCAGTGGCAGATGATAACGCGCGTCGAGGATCGCCGCGACACCGCCGAGCAGCCCGAGCAGCGAGCCGACCGACAGGTCGATCTCGCCCGCGATGATGACGAACACCATGCCGGAGGCCAGCATACCGGTGATGGCCATCTGGCGCAGCAGGTTGGACAAGTTTCTGGCGGTGAGGAAGTCGCCATCGGTTAGGTAGGAGAAGAAGGCCCAAACCACGGCGATCGCGACCACGAGCGCCAGGATCTTATATTCAGTGAAAGCGGCCTTGAACCGGGTGATGCCGATGACCGCGCGTGCCGAGGCGGCAGGCGGGGTCGCGGACGTGTCGGGTTGGCCGCCGGCGGTCGTCAGGCTCGGAATATCGGAGGTGCTCATGGCGGGCGTCCCGGTCTCAGGCTGCGCGGGGGAGGGGCGTGATGGCGGCCGTGAGAACGGCCTCTTGGGTCAATCCATCATTGACGAAATCGCCGCGCAACTGACCTTCCCCGATGACCAGCACACGATCGGAGATGCCGAGCACCTCCGGCATTTCGGACGAGACCATGATGATCGAGACACCGGTTTTCACCAACTCGAACATCAATTTGTAGATCTCGTATTTGGCTCCGACATCGACGCCGCGCGTGGGCTCATCGAGGATCAGGACACGGGGATGGGGCGCCAGCATTTTGGCGATCACGGCCTTTTGCTGATTGCCGCCGCTGAGCCGCCCGATCGGCAGCATCGGGCTTGCGGTCTTGATCCGCATTGTCGCGATGGCGGTGCCGATGTCCTTCATCTCCCGCTCCTCGTCGATGAGGTCATGGCGGGTGTAGTGGTCGAGCACCGACAAGGTGATGTTCTGGCCGACCGCGAGCTCCGGGACGATGCCGTGTGCCTTGCGGTCTTCCGGCACCATGCAGAGCCCTTGGGCGACAGCTTGCTTCGGCGTACGCACCGTGATCGGCTTACCATCCAGATAGAGGGCGGCCGTGTAAGGGCCGCGATAACAGCCGAAAAGAGCGCTCACGAGTTCGGTGCGGCCCGCGCCCACGAGACCGGCGATACCGAGGATCTCGCCCTTCCGCAATTGAAACGACACATTGTCGACGCGGCGCCGGTCGATGTTCTGGGGGTCGATGCAGATCACGTTGCGGGCCTCGAACACGACGTCGCCGATCGGATGATCTTCGCGTGGGAAGAGATTGGCCATCTCGCGGCCGATCATCATGCGGATGATGTCTCCGGTCGTCAGTTGGCGCATCGGCTCGCTGCCCACATAGGCGCCGTCGCGGATCACGGTGACGCTGTCTGCGATGGCCTCGATCTCTTCGAGCTTATGGGAGATGTAGACACAGGCGGTCCCCCGCGCCTTCAACCCCTTAACGATGCCGAGCAGGGTGTCGGTTTCCGAGCGCGTCAGAGAGGATGTGGGTTCGTCGAGGATCAGAAGCTTGGCATTTTTGCTGAGCGCCTTGGCGATTTCGATCAGCTGCCGCTCGCCGCCGCTATAATGGGCGACCGGCTGAGCCACGTTGATATGGCTCATCTTGAGTTCGGCCATCAGGGTCGCGGCTTTCGAATACATAGCCTCGAAATCGATCATGCCCCCGAAACCGTGAGGTTCGCGTCCGAGAAAAATGTTCTCGGCCACCGACAGCTGAGGCACGAGCATCAATTCCTGATGGATGATGACGATGCCGGCTTCCTCTGTCTCGCGAATACTGGTCGCCTTCAACTCGCGGCCTTCCCACAAGATGGTGCCGCCCCAGCTGCCGTAGGGATAAACGGCGGACAGAACCTTCATCATGGTTGACTTGCCGGCGCCATTTTCGCCGCAAAGCCCCACGACCTCACCGGCCTTCACCGAGAGATTGATGCCGTTGAGCGCGCGGACGCCGCCAAATTCCTTGATGATCCCGCGCATCTCGAGCAGGCTATCGGCCATGCTGGTCATCCTAGACCGTGGCCGCCCTCTCGTTGCGAGAAGGCGGCCGTCGGTCGATTACTTCCCGTCGATCTGGGCCTGGGTGTAGAAGCCGTCTTTCACGACCGTATCCCAATTCGTCTTGGTGATCAGGGTCGGGGTCAACAATGTCGTCGGCACTTTCTTCTTGCCGTTGTCGAGTTCGGTCGTGAACGCGGGCGTCTTGCCCTTGACGAGATCGACCGCGATCTCGGCCGCCGTGCTGGCGATGCTCTTCAGCGGCTTATAGACCGTCACGGTCTGGGTGCCGGCCTTGACGCGTTGAATGGCGGCGAGATCGGCGTCCTGACCCGAAACGGCGGTTTTGCCGGCGAGGCCTTGCGCCGTCAGCGCCTGGACCACGCCGCCGGCTTCTGCATCATTCGAGGCCACGACGCCATCGATCATGTTCTTGTTCGCCGTCAAGGCATCTTCCATAATCTGGAGAGCCGTCGTGGCGCTCCACTCCGGCACCCATTGGGCGCCGACGATCTTCACCTTGCCGGCGTCGATGGCGGGTTGCAGGACCTTCATCTGCCCTTCGCGGAGGAACTTCGAGTTGTTGTCGGTCGGCGAGCCGCCCATCATGAAGTAGTTGCCGCTGGGCTTGGCATCGAGGACGCCCTGGGCCTGCATCTCGCCGACGCGCTCATTGTCGAAGGTGATGTAGGCGTCGATATCGGAATCGAGGATCAAGCGGTCATAGGCCACGACCTTGATGCCGGCTTGCTTCGCCTCATTGATGACGTTGCCGAGTACTTTGCCATTGAACGGAACGATCACGATCGCGTCCACGCCGCGCGAAATCATGTTTTCGATCTGCGAGATCTGACGCTCTTCGTTTGCGTCGGCGGATTGGACAGTGACGGTCGCGCCAAGCTTTTTGGCGGCGTCGACGAAAAAGTCGCGATCGCGCGTCCAACGCTCGAGACGAAGGTCGTCGATGGAGAAGCCGATGACCGGCTTGTCGGCGCTGGCTTGTGCGCCGCTCGTCAGGCCTACGAGCGTTGCGGCGATGGCGACGCCGCCGAGGAGCGTTGTAAATGAACGAACCATGTCATTTCCTTCCCTGCCGGCATGACGCCGTTCCGTGATCTGCCATCTCGATCGAATGATTGCTGATCGGCTGCCAGCTTCGACAGGTGTCTAACGCAATGAGGTACGCACCGCAACTACTCGCACCGCGACATTTACTTCGACGACGCCAAACAAGCTAAAAAGCGGAGCGTCCGGATCTTGCTGCAGCGCAATATAATTGTTTATCGCAGTGCGAAATAGAAATTTGCTCGTGATCTGCGCGTGGTTATGATTTACGCTCGTCAAAAATTGGGAGGGCATGTGGTGGATCTGGACCGGCGCGTGACGGCTGGAGATGTGGCGGCAGCGGCGGGCGTCAGCCTCGCGACGGTCGATCGCGTTCTCAACAGCCGCCCGGGCGTCCGCGCCGTGACGGTCAAGGCGGTCCAAGATGCGGTCGAGAGGCTTGGGTTCCGCAAGGACGTGTTCGCCGCGAACCTCGCGCGCAGCCGACAATATCGGTTCCGGTTTCTGCTTCCTCGCCTGCCACAGAACAGCTTCATGCAATCGGTCCGTCGCGAGGTCGATATGGGGGCGCTTCGCGGCCTTGACGAGCGCATTGCGATCTCGATCGGCGAATATGCGGCCTTCGATCCGGTCGATCTCGCCCGTTGTCTCATCGCCTGCCGACACGACGGAACCATGGGGGTGGCGGCCGTCGCGGTCGATGCGCCGGAAGTTCGCGACGCCATCGCCCGCCTCGCCTCTGACGGCATCGCGGTGCTGACGCTTGTGTCCGACGTGACACCCTCGCGTCGGGCTCGCTTCATCGGACCGGATAATGTGGCGGCCGGTCGCGTCGCAGGCACGCTGCTGGGGCGTTTTCTCGGCCCGCGTCAAGGCCACGTGCTCACGGTAGCGGGCCGCATGACCTTGCGGGACCATGCCGAACGTCGCCTTGGTCTGGCCCAGGTGATCGAGCGCGACTTTCCCAACCTGTCGCTGCTTCCCGTCGCCGAGGGGCTCGACGATGGGGCTTTGACGGAGCCGATCGTCGCGAAAGCGCTTCGCGAGATGCCCGATCTTGTTGGCATCTACAGCCTCGGCGCCGGCAATCGCGGCATCGCTGCGGCTCTCGAAGCCGCCGGCCGGTCGCGCGCCGTCGTCACGATCGGCCATGAGCTCACGCCGTTCATGCGCGAGGCGCTTCTCAGCGGCACATTCGACGCCGCCATCAACCAGGACCCGTCCGACGAAGTGCGTCGAGCGGTCCGAACCCTCAAGGCTCTGGCCGACGGGTGCGACGACTTCCACCCCGATCCCATCCGGATCGACATCTACCTGAAGGACAATCTGCCATGACGCTGTTTTCCGACCTGCCGACGGTCCGCTACGAAGGCGAGGGATCATCGAACCCGCTCGCCTACCGCTATTACGATCCCGACAAGATCGTTCTCGGCAAAACCATGAAGGAGCAGCTGCGCCTCACGGTCTGCTACTGGCACAGCTTCGTGATGAACGGCGGTGATCCCTTCGGCGCGCCGACGATCGATCGCCCCTGGATGCATGCCGGCAATGATCCGCTTGCGGCGGCCCGGGCCAAGGCCGATGCGGCTTTCGACCTCTTCCGCGTGCTCGACGTGCCGCTCTACAGCTTCCACGATCGCGACGTCGCCCCCGAGGGCGATGGCCTGGCCGCGACGCTGAAGAACACCCGCGAGATCGGTGAGTATCTCGGCAAGAAGCAACAGGAGACCGGCGTCAAGCTGCTGTGGGGCACCGCCAACCTGTTCAGCCATCCGCGCTTCATGGCAGGCGCTTCGACCAATCCCGATCCGGACGTCTTCGCCTGGTCGGCCGCGACCGTGAAGACGGCGCTTGACGTTACGCATGAACTGGGCGGCGCCAACTACGTGATGTGGGGTGGGCGCGAAGGCTATGAGACGCTGCTGAACACGGATCTCAAGCGCGAACTCGACCAGATGGGTCGGTTTTTGTCTTTGGTGGTCGAGTATAAGCACAAGATCGGCTTCTCCGGCCCGATCCTGATCGAGCCGAAGCCGAAAGAGCCGACCAAGCATCAATATGATTTCGATGCCGCGACGGTCTATGGCTTCCTCAAGCATTACGGGCTCGAGAAGGACGTAAAGCTCAACCTCGAGGAAAACCACGCCATCCTGGCCGGCCACACCTTCGAGCACGAGATCGCGGTCGCCAATGCGTTCGGCATCCTCGGCTCGCTCGATATCAACCGGGGCGATCCGCTGCTGGGATGGGACACCGACCAATTCCCGAATGACGTGCCGCAACTGACGCTGGCGCTCTACGAGGTGCTGAAGGGCGGCGGTCTGACGACCGGCGGCCTCAACTTCGATGCCAAGATCCGTCGCCAGTCGATCGAGGTGGATGATCTGGTCCATGCCCATGTCGGCGGCATCGATGTTTGCGCCAAAGCCTTCTTGGCGGCCGCCAAGATGGTGGAGACCGGCGCTCTCGCCAAGCATGTCGGCGAGCGCTACGCTGGGTGGGACAAGGCTGGCCACGCCGCGGGCGGGGCCACGCTGGACGAGATCGCGGCAGCCGCCGAGGCACGCGGCATTTCACCGAAGCCCCGCTCGGGGCGGCAGGAAATGCTCGAGAACCTCGTCAGCCGAAGCGTCTGACTAACCGTGCGGGAGGGGTGCCCAGCACCCTTCTCGCTCCAAGATCGAAAAAAACGGGCGCCAGACCCGAGCCGAGCATAAACGCCAGAGGGAGAGTCGAAGTGTTGCAAAAGCCGTTGCTGCCGTCCGAGGCCGCCGACCCCCAGGCCATGTTGCGGGATCCGACTTTTCAGGCGCTGGTGCGCGAGCGATCGAGCTTCGCCTGGAGCCTGTCGATCGTGATGATCGTCGTCTATCTCGCCTTCATCTTCGCGGTCGCCTTCGCGCATGACGCGATGGCGACGAAGATCGGCGCCGGCCCGCTCACGCTGGGGATCGTGCTCGGCCTCGCGGTCATCATCTTTGCTTTTGCCCTGACTGGGATTTACGTCGCGCGCGCCAATACACGCTTCGACGACCTGACCCGCACAGTCGTCAAGGAGCAGGCTCGATGAGGGTGCTGTCCCGTCTTGCGGCAAGCGCCGCTCTTCTCATCGGCACCGCGACGGCCGCCTCAGCGGCCGGGCCGGATGTCGCTCCCGTGCAGCAGCAGGGTCTCAATGTCACCGCCATCGTGATCTTCGTGGCCTTCGTGCTCCTCACGCTCTACATCACCTATCGGGCCGCAATCACGACCCGCTCGGCCGGCGACTTCTACGCGGCGGGTGGCAGCATCTCGCCCTTGCAAAACGCGCTCGCGATCGCGGGCGACTTCATGTCGGCGGCGTCGTTCCTCGGCATTTCCGGTCTCGTATTCAGCTCGGGCTTCGATGGCCTGATTTATTCGATCGGCTTTCTGGTCGGCTGGCCGATCGTGTTGTTCCTGATCGCCGAGCGGCTTCGCAACCTCGGTCGGTTCACCTTCGCGGACGTCGCCTCGTTCCGGCTGGCCCAAGGTCCGATCCGCACCCTGGCGGCCGTCGGCACGCTGGTCGTGGTGGCATTTTATCTCATCGCCCAGATGGTCGGCGCGGGACAGCTCATCCAACTGTTGTTCGGGCTCGATTACCTCTATGCGGTCGTGATCGTCGGCGTGCTGATGATCGTCTATGTCGCGTTCGGCGGCATGAAGGCGACCACCTGGGTTCAGGTCATCAAAGCGTGCCTGCTGCTGGTCGGCGCGACGCTTCTCGCCTTGGCCGTGCTGGTCCATTACGGCTTCAACGTCAACGCCATGTTTGCCGACGCCATCGCGATCCATCCGAAGGGCGATGCCATCATGGCGCCGGGCGGCTTTGTGAAGGATCAGGTCTCGACCATCTCGCTCGGCCTCGCGCTGATGTTCGGCACAGCCGGTTTGCCCCATATTCTCATGCGGTTCTTCACCGTGCGGGACGCCAAGGCAGCGCGCAAATCGGTGTTCTACGCCACCGGCTTCATCGCCTATTTCTATATTCTGACCTTCGTGATCGGGTTCGGGGCCATCACCTATCTGATGCCGAACGCGAGCTTCTTCAAAGTCGCGGCCGATGGTCACTACAACAAGATCACGGATCTGATCGGCGGCGCCAACATGCCGGCGATCCATCTCTCCAATGCGATCGGCGGATCGCTCTTCCTGGGCTTCATCTCGGCCGTTGCCTTTGCCACGATCCTCGCGGTCGTAGCCGGGCTGACGCTCTCGGGAGCCTCCGCGATCAGTCATGATCTTTATGCGAGCGTGATCGCGCGCGGTCGCTCGACCGAAGCGCGGGAGGTGCGCCTGTCGAAGATCTCGGCCATTCTGATCGGCATCGTGGCGATCTATCTCGGCTACGTGTTCCAGAAGCAGAATGTGGCCTTCATGGTGGGGTTGGCGTTTGCGGTCGCGGCGAGCTGCAATTTCCCGGTGCTGCTGATGTCGATCATGTGGCGCGGCACGACAACGACGGGCGCTCTGGTGGGCGGTCTGCTCGGCCTCGTCAGCGCTGTCGTGATGGTCATTTTGAGCAAGGCCGTCTGGGTCACGACCTTCGGCCACCCGGCCGCGTTGTTTCCCTATGACAATCCGGCTTTGTTCTCGATGCCGCTCGCCTTCGCCGGAATTTGGATCGTGTCCACGTTGGACAAGAGCAAGCGCGCGATGGCGGAGCGGGCCGCGTTCGATGCGCAATTCGTGCGCTCGGAAACCGGCATTGGAGCCAGTGTGGCGCAGGCGCACTGACCGCTTCGCCTTTGTTCCACCGAGCTAAAGCGTCTTGATGTCACGGTCCGCACGCTTGCCGGGCCTTGGACTTTGCAATAATTCCAAGGTGTGGGCCTGAGGTTCTGGACGGCCGTGAGACATGCTCATGAGCGGCTCGTCTGTGCCCACGACGAAAGGCCGCCATGGAACTCAGCATCACGCTCACGCTCAACGGGGCGATGCGAACGGTCGGGATCGACGATCCGCGCATCACCCTTCTCGATCTGCTTCGCGAGCGCCTCGACCTGACCGGGACCAAGAAAGGCTGCGATCGCGGCCAGTGCGGCGCCTGCACGGTTCTCGTCAACGGTCGCCGCGTCAATTCATGCCTGACCCTCGCGCTGAGCTGCGACGGCGCCGAGATCGTCAGCATCGAGGGGCTCGCGCATGGCGATCACCTGCATCCGGTCCAGGCCGCCTTCATCGAGCATGATGGGCTTCAATGCGGCTTCTGCACCCCGGGCCAGATCATGAGCGCGGTGGGGCTGATCGCCGAAGGGCATGCCGGGACCGATGCAGAGCGGATCCGGGAAGGGATGAGCGGTAATCTTTGTCGCTGCGGCTCCTATACCGGCATTACCGACGCGGTGCTCGACGCACAAGCCCGTATGGCTCCGCAAAACCGGGGAGAAGCCGCATGAAGCGCTTCGACTATTCCCGCCCGACCTCGATCGCCGAAGCCGTCGCCTTGGGGGCGCAACCTGGCAGTGTCTATCTGGCCGGCGGTACCAACCTCATGGATTTGATGAAGGGCAACGTCGCGCGGCCGACGCGTGTGATCGACATCACCCGATTACCCGGCCTCGATACAATCGACGTCCTGCAGGACGGGGCGTTGCGGATCGGTGCGCTCGCCCGCAACAGCGACATCGCCTATCACCCCGAGGTTTCGACCCGCTACCCCGCGGTAGCGGAGGCTTTGTTGTCCGGCGCATCGGCGCAGCTTCGCAATGCGGCGACCGCAGGCGGTAATCTCCTGCAACGCACCCGCTGCGCCTACTTCTTCGATCTTGCGAGCGCCTGCAACAAACGCGAGCCGGGATCAGGCTGCGACGCCATGGGCGGTGAAAACGATCTTCATGCGGTGCTGGGGTGGAGCCCCCAATGTATCGCGACCCATCCGTCGGATTTCTGTGTGCCTCTCGTCGCCCTCGATGCCGTGGTCGAAATTGAGGGGCGCGGCGGGCGCCGCGACGTTCCGCTCGACGCCTTCTATCGCCTGCCCGGCGATGAGCCGCAGCGCGAGACGGTGCTCGAGCCCGGCGATCTCGTCGTCGCGATTCGGATCCCGGCATCGTCAGCCGGGTTCGCCGATCATTCGCGTTATCTCAAGGTCCGCGAGCGCACGTCTTATGCATTCGCAGCCGTGTCGGCGGCCGTGGCGCTCAAGCTCGACGGATCGACGATCGTCGAGGCGCGTGTGGCGCTCGGCAGTGTGGCGCTGAAACCCTGGCGCGCCCGTGACGCGGAGCGCGTTCTCGTCGGAAAGACCGTGGGCGAGGCAGCGTTCACCGAAGCGGCGGCGGCGGCGCTAGCCGATGCCAAACCATCCGGCCACAACGCCGCCAAAATCGAACTCGCGCGCCGTGTCGTCGCGCGGGCCATCAGTCTCGCTGCCCGTGGCACGCCGGAGCACATGCCCGCCTTGCCGGCTTCCGTCTTTGCCCAACCCGAAGGAGCCGCCCTTCATGTCTGACACCGCTCCCGTCCACGTTCGCCATGGCTCCAGCATCGGCCAATCGCTGACCCGTGCCGAAGGCATGCTCAAGGTCACGGGCCGCGCCCGTTATGCGGCCGACCATCACCCCGCCGATATGCTCTATGCCGTGATCGCCACCAGCACGACCGCGCGGGGACGGGTCGTCGCCCTCGATCTCGCGGCCGCCAAGGCTCATCCGGGCGTCGTCGACGTCATGACGCCGGCTAATGCACCGACGCTTGCGCAGGATCCGGACCTGAAGGGCACGCCCTTCACGTTCAGAATGGAATTGTTGCAGAACGATCAGGTTCGTTACGCCAATCAGTCGATCGCGGTCGTGGTCGCCACCTCGCTCGAGGCCGCAACCGAAGGCGCGGCGCTGCTTCACCCCACCTATGACGTCGAGACCGCCCGGGTCGACTTCGACGACGCGCCTCGGTTCGTGCCGGATTCGGTTGGGGTCGGCTCGCCCTCCAAGGACACGCATGGCGACGTCGAAGCGGGACTGGCGTCGGCCGATCGTCGCATCGAAGCGACCTACGATACGCCGGCGCAATATCACAATGCCATGGAGCCGCATGCGATCGTCGCGGCATGGGACGGCGATCACCTCACCATCGATACGCCGAGCCAGGGCATGGCGATGGCTCAGGCCCGCATCGCCGGATTGTTCGGCATCGATGCCGCCGACATCTTCATCCGCAGCCCCTTCCTGGGTGGCGGTTTCGGGTCGAAGGGCTTGATTTCAGGGCCGCAAATTCTCGGCATCATGGCGGCGAAGCTGGTGGGCAAGCCGGTCAAGCTGGTGCTGCGCCGCGACCAGATGTACGGGCCTGTGGGCCATCGGTCGCCGACCCGACAGACGCTAAAAATGGGCGCCATGGCGGATGGATCGTTGACCGCGATCGATCACCACACGGTCGCGGCCTCCAGCAGCTTCGATGATTTCTTCGAACCGGCCGGCGGCGTCACGCACACGCTGTATGCCACCCCGGCGCTGTCGACCACCTACGAGGCCGTGCGCCTCGATACCGGCACGCCGCTGTTCATGCGCGCACCGGGCGAGGCGTCGGGCAGCGTGGCGCTGGAAGGCGCGATCGACGAAATGGCCTTTGCCTGCGGCATGGACCCGCTGGAATTTCGCCTTAAGAACTATGCCGAGGCCGAGCCGCTGTCGGGCAAGCCGTTCTCCTCGAAGGCGCTGCGTGAATGCTATGAGCAGGGTGCGAAACGTTTTGGTTGGGCGGGGCGACCGCTCGCTTCACGGCAGATGCGCGACGAGGCCGGCCTTCTGGTTGGCTGGGGAGTCGGCACCGCGACCTTCCCGGCTCTGATGTTTCAAGCCGAGGCGCGCGCCGAACTTCGCGCCGATGGGACCGGAACGGTCGATATCGGCGCCCAGGACATGGGGCAGGGCGCCTGGACCGCTCTGGCGCAGATCGCGGCTGACGGGGTTGGCCTGCCGCTCGAGAAGCTGACGTTCAACATGGGGACGTCCGACCTGCCCAACGCCGGGATTGCGGGGGGATCGGCCCATACGGCGACGGCCGGCACGGCGATCCATAACGCGGGTGGGGCCGTGATCGCTGCACTTGCGGAACTTGCCACCAACGATGACCGCTCGCCGCTCTATGGCGCTGGGAATACGGGTGTCGTGGCCCGCGATGGTCGTCTCTTCCGACGCGATGACGAAAGCCGGAGTGAGAGTTACGAGACGATTCTCACCCGTGCTGGGCAGGCCTCGATCCAGGGCAAGGGGCAGGCTGCAGCCGACCCCGCGACCCAGAAGGATTATGCGATGCACGCGCATGGCGCGGTCTTCGCAGAGGTAAAGGTCGACCCCGATCTTGGTCAGGTGCGCGTATCGCGTCTGGTCGGGGCGTTCGCGGCCGGCCGGGTCATCAATCCCCGCATGGTTCGCAGCCAATATTTCGGCGGTATGATCTGGGGGATTTCGTTCGCGCTGCAGGAGCGAGCCACCATGGATCGTCGCACGGGCCGCATCGTCAACGCCAATCTCGCCGAATATCACGTGCCGGTGAATGCCGACGTGCCGTCGCTCGAGGCCATTCTGATCGAGGAACATGATTCCCACGTCAATGCGCTCGGCATCAAGGGCGTCGGCGAGATCGGCGTGACCGGCACGGCAGGCGCGATCGGCAATGCAGTCTGGCATGCGACCGGGATTCGTGCCCGCGAAACTCCGATCCGCTTGGAGAAACTGCTTTAAGGCGTCTCGGCTGGCGGCGGAAACGTCGCCCGCCAATGCCGTGCGATCTCGATGCGGCGACAGATCCAGACCCGGTCGTGAGCCAACACATGCTCCAGAAACCGGGTCAGGGCTGCGATGCGCCCCGGCCTGCCGGCCAGCCTGCAATGAAGGCTGACGGTCATCATCTTCGGGGCAGTCAGGCCTTCAGCGTAGAGCACGTCGAAACTGTCGCGGAGATAGTCGAAGAAGTCCGATCCGGCTGCGAGATCCTGGTTGCGCGCCATGCGACTGTCGTTGGTGTCGAAGGCATGCGGCACGACGAGATGGCTTGTGCGGCCGACCGGCGTCCAGAACGGCAGGTCGTCACAATAAGCGTCGCTGTCGTAAAGAATGCCGTGCTCGACTGCGAGGCGCCGCGTGTCGAGGCTCATCCGCCCCGTGTACCAGCCGGCGGGTCGCTCACCGGTCAGCCGCTCGATCGTCTCGAGGCAGCGGCCGATATGGTCGCGCTCCTCATCGATCGATACCCTCGCATAGTCGATCCAGCGCCAGCCATGTCCGACAAAATCGCAACCCGCTTTCGCGAAGGCCTCCGCGACGCGCGGGTTCTGCTCAAACGCCAGCCCGATGGCGTAGCAGGTCGGCACGATGCCACGATCCGTCAGCGCGCGCAGAAGCCGCCACACCCCGGCACGGCCGCCATAATCATACATCGACTCCATCGCGAGGTCCCGGGTGCCCATCGCGGGAGCGCCAGAACCGACCTCTGATAGGATCGTCTCGGGCCGATCATCACCGTTCAGCAGCGTATATTCGGCGCCTTCCTCGTAATTGACCACGACATTGAGCGCGAGGCGCGCCCTGTTCGGCCATTGCGGATGCGGCGGTTCCGACCCGTATCCGACGAGGTCACGCGGCGAGGAGATCACAGGGCAGACTTCCGCTCATATGCTTCTTGCGAGATAGAAAGAGGAGGCCGCGAGAATGCGCGGCCTCCGACGTTGCGGCTCAAGCGAAGCCGGCGCGATCCAGGAACAGACGGTTGGCGATCGGCGGGATGCCGACCAGCGTCTTCTTGGTCACGACGAGATAGTCGTAGAAATAAGCGAAGATGATCGGCGTTTCGTCGAGCAGCAGGTTCTGGATCTTGCCCGCGACTTCGCGTTGACCGCCGATGTCGCCGGTTTTGCCGAATTGGGTCACCAGGGTGTCGTATTCGGGGTTCTTGAAATGCGCGCCGTTCCAGGTTCCATCGCTCAGCAGCGGGGCCCGCAAGTAGACGTTCGGCACGCCGCGCTGGCCATAGTCGGTGATGCCCATGGTGCTGTCGAGCCAATCCGACTGCCCGAACACCGCCTTGCCGTAATAGGCGTCCTGCGACTCGACGTTGAGCGTGATGTCGATCCCGAGCGGCCGTGCGAAATTTTGCAGCAGAATGGCGTAATCGGGGATTTCGATATAGCGCTCGGTCGTCAGGGTCACCTTGAAGCCCTTGCCGACGCCGGCCGCTTCCATCAGCTGCTTGGCCTTCTGCAGGTCCTGCTTGCGTTGCGGAACAGTCGTATCGGTGGACGGGAAAGCGGGCGCGAACGGGCTGTCGTTGCCGACCGCCGCAAAGCCCCGGAACAGGCCCGCCACAAGCTTGGTGCGATCGATGCTGAGCGCCATGGCTTGACGCACGCGCTTGTCCTGGAACGGCCCGGTGTCGCAGCGCATATGGACTTGCTCATGCGCGGCGCTCTTCTCGCGAATGACCGTGAAGTTCGGATCGTTCAGCAGCGCTTGGCCGCCCGCGACCGGAACCTGATCGATCATGTCGGCTTGGCCGCCCTGCAGTGCGAGCACCCGCGGCTGGAGCGCGTCGTAGAACACGAATTCGACCCGATCGGGCAGAGACTTTTCACCCCAATAGCCGTCGAACCGGACGAAATTCGCCCCGACCTTCGGCGTATATTTTTCGAGCTTGAACGGCCCCGTGCCGGTCCAGTCCTTCTCGAAATCGCCGGCGAAATCGGCCGGCAGCATGATGCAATTGTAATTGTCCGACGACACCACGTAAGGGAAGCTGCCATAGGGCGCATCGAGGTGGAACTCGACCGTCAGGTCATCGACCTTCTTGGTATTGCCCTTGGACAGGATGCCCTTGAAGGCCGACAGCGCATTGGATGCGTTTTTGGGGTCGGCCAAACGATCGATCGTCGCGATCACGTCATCGGCCTTGAAGGTCTGCCCGGTGTGGTATGTCACGCCGCTGCGGAGCTTGAACGTCCAGACCGAACTATCCTCGTTATGCGACCAGCTGAGCGCAAGAGAGGGTTTCAGCGTCAGATCGGGCTGCGTGACGCACAGAAATTCTCCGGTCTGAATCAGCAGCGTCAGGCCGCCCTGATCGGCGATGCTGACCGGGTTCATGGCTGCGGCGGGAGTAACCGCCGCGACCCGGATCGTGGCGCCAGCCTTCGGCTCGGCCCGCGCCGACGTCGATCCCGACAGCAGACCGACCCCGCCCGCCATACCGCCCAAGAGGGGAAGCGAAAGCCCCAACATGCTGCCGTGGCGCAGAAATGTGCGGCGATCGATCTTACCGCTTACGAATTCATCAATCAGATCGTTCTCGACGGCACCGAGCTGTCCGCGCAAGCGGCTATAGGCGTTCGAAATCCGGTTCATGGCGATCCCACCTTGTTGAGTTCTTGACGCGACCTTCGGAGACGCTCGACCTTTGAAGCGGCTCGGCTCTGAGCGGCTCGACCTTAGCAGGAAGCGGGCCACACGCGTGACGATTCACGCCATATCGAGGCTGGTGCGGACAACGGCGAGAGCGCCGCCGTCGCGGATCGCGTGATGCAGGTTTTCGAGATCGGCCGTCGTGCTGCGATCCTCGTCGAGAACCGTGACATGACGCCGAACGAAGCCATAAAGCGCCGCGACGACCGGCGCGGAGGGCCGCAACGGCCGTATGTCGAGCGCCTGGGCCGCCACCATCATTTCGCAGGCGAGGATCTGCTGCAGAAAACCGATCTGATCAGCCGTCCGTCGCACCGCCGACAGGGTCATAGGAGCCTGATCCTCGACGCCGAATGGTGTCGCCCCATCGTTCGATACGGGGGCCGAGCAAGCCCGCGACTCGCGATCCAGCGTGTGACTGACGAGGCTGAGGAGACCCACGCCGGATTTGGTGACCCCGATCCGGGTCAGCAGACCGCCGAGCCCGGACACCTCCGGATCGAGCAGACGCGCGGTGCGCTGGGACGCGATCGTGCCGAGTTGCGCCAGCGCCAGGCGAAGGGCGTCGAACGCGACCGCCATGGCGGCCGTGTGAAAATTGCCCGTCGACAGGATCTCCGCATCGTCGATCAGGATCAGCGGATTGTCGGCCGCCGCGTTCAGTTCGGCATCGACAGCGTCCTGCGCCCAGCGCAGCGCGGTTCGGGCGGCGCCATGCACGTGGGTGGCGCAGCGCAGGCTGATCGGGTCTTGCACGCGACGGGGAACGCCCGGCTCGAACAGGGCCGATCCGGCCAACATCCGACGCAGCCGCTCGGCCGCCTCGACCTGCCCGGGCGCCGGATGATGGGCCGCGACCCGCGCATCGAACGGGCTCGGGTTGCCCATGAATGCCTCGTAGGTCATGGCCAACACGGCATCGGCGAGATCCAGAAGATCGAGGAGATCGGCGATCACCAGCGCGCCATAGCCGATCGACACGGCATTCGAACTACAGAGCGCCAGACCTTCCTTTTCGGTCAGTTGCACGGTGCCGATCCCGGCGCGCCGCATCGCCTCGGCACCCGGCAGCAGCTTGCCCTCGAATGTTGCCTCGCCGAGTCCGATCAGCGGCAGGCCCATATTGGCGCAGAGCATGAGATCCGATGTGCCGATCGAGCCAATTTGCGGCACGCGCGGCGTGACGTTCTGGTTCAGCATCGCGAGTTGGGTCTCGACGATGAGAGGCCGAGCACCCGCGCCGCCCCGCGCTAGCGTCGCGGCGCGAACGAAAAGGGCCGCCCGAACGATGTCGGGCGCGAACGAGCCACCCGCGCCCGAGGCTCTCGCCTTCAGCATCGCTTCGCTGAACAGGCGGCGATCCTCGGAGGGAATCGCGATCGTGGCTTGATTGCCGAGGCCGCGCGTCAGACCGTAAACCGGCCGATCCGCCTGAAGCCAGTCCTGCAGCACGGCTTGCGACGCCAGCATGGTGCGCGCGGCGTCCGGATCGAGTGTGGCCACGACCCCGTCTCGGGCCACCTGTCTGACGTCGGCGACGGTGAGGCGGTCTCGTCCAAGCGCGATGGGCATGCCGGAGGCTTTCGGGGGGTAAGAGAAGGGAGACGAGCGGCCGGTGATCTGCGGTTTCGCGGCAAGATCGCCGCCCCGCCACAGGTAAAGCGCCAGGAGAGGCTCGGCTTCGGTCGACATGGCATGCGAGATCCAGGCCGGGTGGTGGATCGGCGCGCCGGGACGATGGCGGACGGGAGCCTCGTCGCCCCGTGTCCAGAGAGCCGTGCCCGAAAGCGGCACGTAAAGCTCTTCGGCCGCATGCGCGTGAGCGGGATACTGCGTCCACGGGCCGAGCATGAGAAAGCCGCAGGCGATGGTCGCGCTTGGGACCGGCCCCTTGGTGCCGATCAATTCGGTCCAGCCGTAGCCATCAAGGAAGGCGGCGCCGAAATCGGCGGCCGTGTAGGATTGACGCCAGGCCAGGGCCGCGGCGGCGGTCGAGAGAGCAGCGACCAGAGGCGCGGTGGCGGGCGTGGTGTTGGCGGCGATCTCGTCGAGCCATGTCAAGACGGGGCAACCCTGCGGGGCGAACGGCCGACCGTCGTACTGGTCCGGCCACGCTGCAAGAAAAGGTTGCGCGGTCGGCATGGTGTCGAGCAGGCCATAAGCGAGCGCCACGATGGTCAAAACCTCCGCAGCGGCGCTAGGATCGGTCACGGTCGTCATGCGGTCTCCGGAGGGACGCCTGTCATGCCGAGCCTAAGACCTGTCCGGCCTTAACGCCAGGAGACCGTTTGCTGACCGAGCCTCGAATCATCATCGATCGCGCCGGAGCCGCTTGTGAGATTGCGGGTTTCGCGTTCGTCGTCGTCCCCCAGCACGAAAGCTGGTGCTTCATCGCCACGCCACCGGCTGATCGCCATGTATGATATCGTCATCACAGGCGGCCGCGTCGCCCTCGACGAGGGATGGGCCGACTGCGACATCGGCATCGCGAACGGCCGCATCGCGGCACTCGGCCAGGGCCTGACGGGACGCAGGGTCATCGAGGCGGCCGGCCGGTGGGTGATGCCGGGCGGCATCGACGCCCATTGCCATCTCGATCAGCCGACTTGGGGCGGAGTCGATACCGCCGATGACTTCTCGACCGGTTCGATCAGCGCCGCCTTCGGCGGCACGACCTGCATCGTGCCTTTCGCCATGCCGGGACCGGGCATGACGACGCTGGCGGCGCTCGATCGGTCGTTGGCTTGCGCGGGCGGCCGCTCCGTCGTCGATTACGGCCTGCACGGCGTGTTCACCGAAGCCACCGGCTCCGACGTCGAGGCGCAATTGGACCGGTTGGCCGCGCGCGGCGTGCCGTCCGTCAAAGCGTTCATGACCTATCGGGGCTTCGCGGTCTCCGACGACCTGATGCTCGCCATCATGGATGGGGCTCGTCCTCGCGGCATGACCGTGATGGTCCATGCCGAGAATGATGCCGGCATTCGCCGCACCACTGGGCGTCTGGTGGCGCTCGGCCGCACCGGGTTCCGCTACCATGCCGTGGCGCATGCCGAAGCCTTCGAGCGCGAGGCGACCCACCGGGCCGCGACCCTCGCCGAAATCACCGGCGCGCGCCTCGTCATCGTCCATGTCTCCTGCGCGCAATCGGCCGAGGAGGTGCGTCGCGCCCGGGGGCGGGGGGCCGATGTGATCGCGGAAACCTGCCCGCAATATCTTCTCTCGACCGCCGCCGACCTCGACGGGCCGCCGCAGGAGGCGGCCCGCTTCATCTTCTCGCCGCCTCCGCGCGCCCGCGCCAGCCAGGACGCGCTGTGGCAAGCTCTCTCGACGGGCGACATTGCGCTCTGGTCGTCCGATCATTCGCCTTATCGCATGGCCGACAAAATCGCGCCGGCCTCCGAGCCGTCCTTCACCACTGCCGCGAATGGCGTTCCGGGGCTCGAAACCCGATTGCCGATCCTGTTCTCCGAGGGCTTGCTGAGCGGGCGCCTGACGCTCGCGCGTTACCTCGCCTTGGCCGGGCAGGCAGCCGCGATGCTGTATGGCCTCGATGACCGGAAAGGCCGGATCGCGGTCGGGCTCGATGCCGATCTGGTACTCTGGGACCCGGACGCGCGATGGCAGGTTCGCCATGAAGCGCAGCATTCGGCGGTCGATTTCACGCCCTATGAGGGGCTATGGCTCACCGGCAAGCCAACCGACGTGCTGGTCCGGGGTCGCTTCGTAATCCGCGACGGCATCCTGCATGACGCGACCCCGACCGGGCAATTTTTGCCCCGTCATGCGGTTCCGGCCGATCCGGCGCGCCGCCCCATCGAGGAGACGACGCCATGGCTCGAAGCCTAACGCTCGCGGTCTGTCAGACCGGGCCGGTGCAGCGCGCCGCTTCGCGCGCCGAAACGGTGGGGCGGTTGGTACATCTGTTGGAGCAGGCCGCCGCTGCTGGTGCGGACCTCGCGGTGTTTCCCGAATTGGCCCTCACCACTTTCTTTCCGCGATGGATGCTCGACGACGATGAGATCGAGGCGTTTTACGAGACGTCCTGTCCCGGGCCAGAGACCCAGCCGCTTTATGATGCGGCGCGGCGGCTCAGCGTCGGTTTCGCACTCGGCTATGCGGAACGCGTGGTCGAGAATGGCCGCGTGCGGCGCTTCAACACGATGGACCTGATCGGACGCGACGGGGCTCTGGTCGGGCGGTATCGCAAGATGCACGTGCCCGGCCAGGAGACGCCGGAGCCCGGAACCACCGTGCATCTCGAGCGGCGCTACTTCGAGCCGGGTAATGTCGGGTTTCCGGTGTTCCGGTTCGGCGACGTACGGGTGGGTCTGGCTTTGTGCAACGACAGGCGCTGGCCGGAAACCTATCGGATGTTGTGCCTCGGTGGCGCCGAGGTGGCGTTGATCGGCTACAACACGCCGATGTTGCTCGATGAGGCGCCGGCGCTCGCCCACCTTCGCATGTTCCACAATCACCTGCCGATGCAGGCCGGCGCCTACCAGAACACGCTCTGGGTCGCGGCCGCCGCGAAAGCCGGGAGCGAGGACGGGCAGGCGCTGATCGGCGGCTCCTGCATCATCGCGCCGACGGGCGAAATCGCCGCGCAGGCCCTGTCGATCGGCGACGAGGTGGTGGTGTATCGCGCCGACCTCGACCTGATCTCCGCCTGCCGACGCGTCAATTTCGACTTTGCTCGCTATCGCCGCCCGGCGGAGTACCGGCTGATCGCAGAGCGTGCCGGGCCGCCTGAAGACTGAAGCCCGGTCGCTGCGGTTGCGTCAGATACTGCGGATGGCGCCACCATCGACGCGGATCATGCTGCCGGTCACGTAGGAGGCGGGTGTGCCGGCCAGGAACGTCACGACGGCCGCAAATTCCTCCGGCGTCCCGTAGCGCTTGGCCGGGATCTCGGCGCGCGATTGCTGCCGCACGGCGTCGATGGATTGATTGGTCTTGCTGGCGCGGTTCTGGTCGAGGCTATCGACCCGCTCGGTCGCGACGCGGCCGGGCAGCACCATATTGACCGTGATGCCATGCTCGGCGACCTCGTTCGCGAGGCTTTTCGACCAACCGGCGACGCTGGCGCGAATCGCGTTGGAGATCGCGAGGTTGGGGATCGGCTGCTCGATGCCGGACGAGCCGATCGTGACGATGCGGCCCCACCGCTTTTCGATCATCGGCGTGATGAGCCGGTCGGTCAGGTGGAACAACGACGCCGCCATGCTGGCAAACCCCTTGTTCCACGCGTCTGTCGGTGTGCCGACCACGCCGCCCGGGGCCGGTCCGCCGCCATTGTTGATGAGCACGTCGGCGCCACCCGCGGCCAGCACCGCGTCGACCAGGCGATCGACGCTGGCCATCTCGGCCAAGTCAACCTCATGGACGCTTACGCGGGCCGCTGCATCCGGGGGCAGCGCCGCGCGCCAAGCCTCGATCCGCTCGACCGAACGGGCCGCCGCCATGACGGTTGCGCCTTCGGCCACCATGGCGAGCGCGATGGCTTGGCCGAGCCCCTTGCTGGCGCCCAGCACGAGAACGCGCTTGTCCGACAATCCGAGATCCATGAGCCGAAATCCTTTTGTGAAAGCGGCGTCAGCCGCTGTTGGGTCGTTGCACGAGGCCGGTCGCCGAGGTCGACACGCCGTCATGGGTGAAAATGCTTCGGCCGCGCAGCAAGACGCGGTCGAGCCGGAATGGAAACGTCAAGCCCGCGAATGGGGTCGGTCCGGCTTTGGATCGTTGATCCTCGTTCCTGATGGTGCTCGTGATGGCGGGATCGAGCACCAGAATGTCGGCGTCATGGCCGACCGTCAGCGCGCCCTTGCGCCCGAGAAGGCCGAACCGGACAGCAGGATTAGTGGCGCAGACCCGAACGACATCGCCGAGCGTGAGATCGCCACGCCCGACGAGATGCAGCATGCAGGGCAGAAGCGTCTGCAGCCCGGGCAGGCCGCCCGGTATATCGGCAAAATGCGCGACCGGAGCGGCTTTTTCGGCAGGCGTATGAGGGGCGTGATCGGTCGCGACGATATCGACTGTGCCGTCGCGGACCGCCGCCAGCAGAGCGAGGCGACCGGCGTCGGTTCGGAACGGTGGCGACGCCTTGATGGCGGCTCCGAGGTCGGTATAGCGCTCGGCCGTCAGCAGCAGGCATTGCACGGTCGTCTCGATGGTGACGTCGGCCAAGTCGCGCATGCGCTGCCACGTGTCGAGACCGAGGGCCGAATTGCTCTGTCGGATGTGGACCCGACCGCCGCGATCGGCCGCCACCAGGATGGCGCGCGCGATGCCGTTGGCTTCGGCCAGGGGCGGGCGGCTAGCCAGATAGGCCGCGATGCTGCCCGTCGGGTCCCGATTGGCGGCGTCGATCAAGGATTGATCGCCGGGCGATAGGCCGATCAGCCCGTCGACCGCGGCGATGCGGCCGACCGCCGCCGCAAGGGCGTCGATCGTGTCATGGCGGTAGATCGCTGGCACATCGGCGGTGAACACCTCGAACGATACGGCTCCGGCATCCCGCAACGCACGGCAATCCGTGGTGTCGCGCCGCATCGCGACCTGAAATCCCACATCGACATGCAGGCGTCCCATCGTCATCGCCATTTTGGCGCGAAGCAACTCCGGCGTGTCGGTCCAGGGCTCGTCGGTCGGCATGTCGAGGATGGTCGTAACGCCGCCGGCGGCTGCGGCCTGGGTGCCGGAGGCGAAATCCTCCTTATGGGTCAACCCCGGCTCACGCAGATGGGCATGCGCGTCGACAAGCCCCGGCAGCAAAAGCCGCCCGCTCATATCCAGCATCATCGTTGCTTCGGCGGGTTCCCCCGGCCGGAGCTGCGCCGCGATCCGTCCGTCGCGGATCGCCAGATCGACTCTGGCCCGACCGGTCGCCTCGACGACAGTACCGCCGCGCAGCACGAGGTCGAACGGGTGCTGGCTCGGTGCCGTCATCGCGTCGTATATCCGCCGTCGACCAACAGATCCGTTCCGGTCACGAAGCCCGCATCGTCCGAGAGCAGAAACGCGATCGCGGCCGCGATCTCGTCAGGCCGGCCGATACGCCCGAGCAGATGCGCCGGCCCGAGGCCCGCATCGGCCGCAGCGAGGTCGGGCCAGCGTTGCAGCAGGCGGGCGGTACCGACCGCGCCCGGCGACAGGCTGTTGACGCGGATGTTGTCGCCGGCGTGATCGACCGCCATCAGTTTCGCCAGATGAATGAGGCCCGCTTTGGCGACGCAATAGGCAACGGCCTGACCGACCGCGACGTGACCGAGTTGCGAGGCGATCAGCACGATCGACCCGCCGCCCGCTTGCACAAGCGCCGGCACCACCGCCTTGCTCATCAGAAAGGCGCCATCCAGCGTCACGGCCATTTCGGCGCGCCAGTCGGCCGCATCGAGCGTCACCACCGTGCCGTCGACCGAGCGCGCCGCCGCATTATGCACGAAGCCGTCGAGCCCGCCCCAGTGCGACATCGCGACCGCGACAGCCGCCTGGCCTGCGGCCGCATCGGTGACGTCGCAGGCGACCGGCAGCACCCGGCCTGGCGGGCATGTCGCGGCGAGTTCGGCGACCCGCGTCCGATCGAGATCGGCCGCGACGACCCGCGCGCCTTCCGCCACGAGGCGATGGACCAGCGCCGCGCCGATGCCGCTGGCGGCTCCACTGACCAGGATGCGGCGATCCACGAGCCGCTTGGCGGTGTCGACGGCGCTCATCGGGCGAGCCATCCGCCGTCGACCACGAGATTGCTGCCCGTCATATAGGTCGACAGGTCGCTGGCGAGAAACAGCGCCGCATTGGCGATGTCGTCCGGGCGGCCAAGGCGCGGCCACGGCGTGCGTCGGCGGGCGTTGTCGAGCAAGGCCGGATCGGTCGGCAGGCCGGGCGCGCCCGTCTCGATCTTGCCGGGCGACAGCGTGTTGCACACGATGAGGTCGGCTGCATAATCGACTGCGATCTGTTTGGTCAGGTAGATGGCACCTGCCTTGCTGACCCCATAGGCGCAATCGCGCGGCGCCGTGACGATGCCCTGCTGCGATCCGAGATTGATGATGCGCCCGCGAACCTCGGCGCGCGGCTCTTGGCCGATCATCTGCTGCACGGCGCGCTTGCAGCCATGGAACAGGCCGGTGAGGTTGACGCCCAGCACTTTGGCCCATTGCGCTTCGGACGTGTCGAGCAGTGCCGTGCCCGAATAGGTCGCGGCATTATTGACCATCACGTCGAGCCGGCCGAAGTCGGCCACAGCCTTGCCGACGAGCGCATCGACCTCGGCCCAGACCGCGACGTCCGTTCGGTAGAACAACGCGGTGCCGCCGGCTTCGGCGATGAGCGCGCTGGTGGTCGCGCCGCCGTCCAACGCTGCTTCGGTCAGGTCGGCCAGTACGAGACGCGCGCCGGCGGCGGCGAAGCGCAGCGCGATGGCGCGTCCGATGCCGGAACTCGACCCGGTGACAATCGCGGTCTTGTCGGTCAGAACGATCATGAGGAGCCGGGTGTGTTGGGGACGATCGATCCCTGTTAGGCGCAGCCGGCGCGATCGTCACGCGATTTACGACAAAGGGCCGCTCCCATGACGCTTCTGATCACCGGCGCGACCGGCTTCGCCATGAGTGTGCTGGCGCGGGTGTGGCTCGACGCCGACCCGACCCGCCGAGCCGTCATCCTCGATCGAGCCCCCCTCGATGTTGCCGCGCGAGCCTATTTCGCTCCCGTGGCAGATCGATTGTCGGTAGTAATCGGCGACGTGACCGATCCGTCCACATGGCACGCGGCTCTTGCACCGCACGGCATCACCGTCGTGGTGCATGGCGCGACCATCACGCCGATCTCGCGCGGCAGCGTCGCCGAGGCGGCGCGCGAGCCCGAGGCCGTAATGCCGGTCGAGATCATGAACGTCAACCTGATGGGTACGGTCCATCTGCTCGACTGGGCCCGGCAGCAGCCCGGCATGACGCGTTTCGTCTATGTCTCGTCAGGGGCGGTCTATCGGCACCATGGCCCGGATACGGCCGGCGCGCCACTGCCTGAGGATGGCTATGTCGCGCCGAAGCGGCTCTACGGCATCTCGAAGCAGGCGGCCGAACTCGTGGCCGAGCGGTTCGGCGTGTTGTTCGGCCTCTCGACCGTGTCGGTGCGCTTGTCCTCGGTCTACGGCACCATGGACCGGACCACGGCGAGCCGAGATTTCCGTCACCTGCCGAACCGCATCGCGCATCTGGCGCTCGATCGCCCCGGCCCGATTCGCACCAACACGCTCGATGGCGTCGGCGATTATCTCCACGCCGAAGATGTCGCGCATGGTATCATTGCGCTGCTCGATGCAGAAAGCCTGACCCACGCGGTCTATAACATCGCGCTCGGGCGAACCGTGACGATCGGCGATATGATTGGCTGGGCGGCCGAGAAGGTGCCGGCTGTTCGGGCCGAAGTCACGGCTCCGGCCGATGCCGACATCCTGCAGGATTCGCCCTCCCGCGATGGCATGTGGGGCGCCTACGACATCAGCCGCATCGTGGCCGACACGGGCTGGCGCCCACGCCCGATGCGCGAGGCCTTCCACGCCTATATGGACTGGATCGTCGCCGACGAGCGGGCGGGTCTCTCCAGCTCGGTCGTTTAAGCGAGGACGCCTCTGGCGTTGTCCTTGCATCGACATGGCGACGGAAGGCGTGCGTGCCCGTTGCGCCCCGTTCGCGGAGGGATGCCCCATGAAGACAACGCTCGCCGGCCTGATGCTCGCCTTGTCTCTGATCGGCTCGGCGTCCGCCGCAGACGTCAAAGTCATCAACCCCGATGCGTGGTTCCCCGAAGGGCCGATCTGGTATCACGACAAGCTGTATTACGTGGAATATGGCCGCAACACCGTCACGACATGGGATGGCAAGACGAACGAGACGTTCTGGAAGCAGGACGGGTGTGGCCCCTCGGCGGTGCTGCCCACCAGCACCGGCGAATTCGTCGTGACCTGCTACGATAACCAGACGATCGGGCGCATCTCCGCCGACGGCAAAACCTTGCCGCCCTACACCAAGGATAGCGAGGGCCGTCCTTTCATCGGTCCGAACGATTTTGCACCCGACCGGAAGGGCGGCATCTACTTTACGGGATCCGGCCACGAAGGCGCGGTCATCGACGCGTCGGTTTATTACATCACGCCGGCCGGCGCGGTCATCCGTGAGGGCACCGACCTGCATAATGGCAACGGCCTGGCGGTCTCCAACGACGGCAAGATCCTCTATCTGATCGAAACGGAGGACAGTCGGTTGTTGGCCTTTGACATCGCCGAGGATGGCAGCCTCAGTGGCCGGCGCGTCTTCCTCAAGCTGGATGACCTGTTTCCTGGCCAAGCTCACATCTATCCCGATGGCGTCAAGATCGACGCCAAGGGCGAGCTTTACATCGGGCAAAGCCCGCGCTCGCTCGACCACCCGGGCAAGATCATCGTGGTCGACGCCGACGCCAAACTGCTGCGGACGATCGATGTCCCATCGGTCTCGATGCCCAATCTCGCCTTCGGACCCGGCGAGACGACACTCTATGTGATGGCGCTCGATCAGATCGATCAAGCGCCCTACCATGGCAAGGTCTACGCGGTGCCGAACCACTGAGACCGATCCGCGACGCTCTCACGGGCGTCGCGGGTTCAGGCCTTGATGTCACTCGTCCGGCGCGCTTTCGGCCGCATGGCTCAGCGCTTCGCCGAGCGCCTTGATTTTGTCGGCGTTCTTGCTCTCGGACTTACCCGCGAATGCTGCCGTCTCCTTGCCGAGTTTCAGCACGAGCTTTTTGACCTGCCCGCCATTGATCGGATCGGCCTGCAGGTGCTTTTTCAGGTTCTCGAGATCCTTGACGATGGCCTTGGCGGCAGGCGCCTCGACCTTCTCGAGTGTGGCTTCCCAGCCTTCGATGTTCTTGACCGCTGCGGCGATCGTGAACCCCTTCACGCCATCCTTGATGTGCTTGATGGTCGAATCGAATTGCGGCATGTCGCTCTCCATTTCGCTGTTTGTGTCTCAGCAAAATCAACAAGCCCAAGGCGCGACGGAATGTTGCCGGCGCACTTTGCCGCGCCTTCGGGTGTTGGGGTTGAGTTGCGAAGTGGGCGAGACGAGGTCGCGGGATGGGTGCGGGGCGTTTCGAGCCCGTTTGGACCGATCGTCGCACGTCACGGTTCGATGAGGGTCGGTGTGCGGGGTGCCTATGCCATGTCCGGCATGGGTGGATTGTGTTGAAAAACTCATTGTTCCAGCCCCGAGGCTCTCGTCGCTCAGTCAGTCTTGAAGCTTTTAGGTGGTCTTCACGCTGTCGCTGGCATTTGCAGCGGGATGAGCTTGGCGAGCTTGCGGAGGTTCTGGGCTGTAGCGGCGAGGTGGAACTCGTCTCTGGCACCGTTTGGACCGCGGAGCCGTAATCGATCGAGCTTCAGAATGCGTTTGAGGTGCGCGAACAGCATTTCGACCTTCTTCCTTTCACGACGCGAGGTCTGATAGGCGTCGGTCTTGGCGATATCGCGTGCCATGTCGCGAGCGCCTTCGGAGATGGAACGTGGGATCTTGCGGGCGGGGGTGTTGGGGCAGCATCGCGGCTTCAGTGAGCAGATCTCGCAATCGCGCTTGCTGGCGCGGTAGCGCATCATGCCGTCCTGATCCACAAGCGGGCGCGTCTTCAGAGACGTCTTTTGTCGCTGCCGCAGCGGCTTCCCGGCGGGGCAGGTGTAGGCATCGGCATGACGATCGTACGTGAATTCTGAACGACTGAAGGTGCCGTCCTTGCGCGCGGATTTGTCGAACACGGGAATGTGCGGCTCGATCCCACGCTCGTGGACCAGCCACTCAAGCATCTCGGCTGAGCCGTACCCCGTGTCGGCGATCAGCCGCTGCGGCCACAACGCAAGGCGGTCGTAAGCCCGTTCGATCATGGTTCTGGCGGCAGTGACCTCGGCCTGACGCACGGCGGTCGAGGGCTCTACATCGACAATGACAGCATGTTGCACGTCGACGAGATAGTTCGTGCAGTAAGCGTAGAACGCAGGTCCACCCCAGGAGGCGGTCCAGCGTGCCGCCGGATCGACCGGTGAAATGAACTTCGGCTCGACCGGTGTGGCGGCCCCGAAAGCAGCATCGTCCAGGGTGGCAAGGTACTCCGCCACGGCCCTGTTCGCAGTCGGGTCGAGGTCCTCTGCCTTCGGCACGCCGCGCTGACGATGGGCATCGGCCGCGATCAGGCTGCCATCAACGGCAAAGCCTTCACCGCCGACCAGGCCTTCCGCTATGCAGCGACCGAGCACGTCCTCAAAAAGCTTGCGTAGGACGTCGCTCTCTCTGAACCGGCCGTGACGGTTCTTCGAGAAGGTCGAGTGATCGGGCACCGCGCCATCCAAGCCGAGCCCGCAAAACCAACGGTAAGCCAGATTGAGGTGGACCTCTTCACAGAGCCGCCTCTCTGAGCGGATGCCGGAGCAATAGCCCACGATTAGCATCCGGAGCAGCAGTTCCGGATCGATCGATGGCCGCCCGGTCGTGCTGTAGAAGGGTCGAAGATGCTCCCGCACGCCCTCCAGGTCGACGAAACGATCGACAGAGCGAAGCAGATGACCGGCCGGAACATGCCGCTCCAGGTTGAACCCGTAAAATAGCGGCTCCTGCGGGATCGACTGTCTGCCCATCATGTCCGCGTTCTCCCCTTCGCCCAGGAGAACTGAATCAGGCAATCACAACTACTGCAACCACGCCTTTTTCAACACAATCGGTCGAAACCAGTCGTCCCTTGATGCAGAATTCTTAAATGACGCACGACCATAACGTCGTTTTCCGCGTCAGGAGCGGTGCCACATCGGCATCTAGCTCAGTGTCCGTAACGAAACGACAGCAGCTAGTCCGGCGATACTCTCGACGCGAACACCTCTACGCCTGCATCGCCACAACCCCCTGCGGCTCCTGCCGCGCGCCCGCCGGAACTCCGTCACTCGAAACATTGCCGCGCGGCCGAGCGCCTCGACCGGCAGGTGGCAGCGGATGGCGTGGCCGAGGTCGCGTTCGAGCAGCGGCGGCTCCTGCGTGTCGCAGATCGGCCCGATGTGGCGCGGGCAGCGGGTGTGGAAGACGCAGCCTTGCGGCTTGATGATGGCGCTCGGCGGCGTCCCTTCAGCTTGACACGCCGCAGTGTGCCGTCCGGGGCGGCGCTTCATCTTCGCCGCCGCCCGGATCCCTCCACCGCGGGAGAGGCCTGCGCCTCAGCCTTCTTCGTCGGTTCAGGCGCGCGGCAGGATGTCCGCAAAATAGTCCACAATCGCCCGCGCTGAGGGTTTGGCCGCTCGGCCACTCGTGAACACGGCATGGACATCCACGGAGCCCAGGTCCCATTCGGGCAAGACTTGCACGAGGGCGCCGCTGCCGAACTCCCGGCGGAAGGCCGGTAGAGTCGTCAATACAATTCCCATGCCCTCGACCGCGGCTAGGTAAGCGCCCTGTAGGACGGTGATCCTAAGTCGTCCCTCAAGCCTCACCGAAGCGGCCGTTCCCCCTTTGCGGAATGTCCAGTCCCCGACGCCCTGAGGACCGACAATGATCGCGTGGGCGGCTAAGTCGGCTGGTACATTCAGGGCTGGCGCTGTCTTCAGATAGCTTGGGGCGGCGGCAAGCGCGCGCGGCCAAGTTACCAGCTTTCGAGCGGTCGCGGTGGAGTCCACGAGCGCTCCGAAACGGAATGCAACATCCACGCCCTCCTTCACCAGATCCTGCTTTTCGTCATCGAGCAACAGGTCGACGTGCAGCGCCGGATGACGATCGATAAAGGGCTTTAGATGGGGAATGACGATGCGCGCCGCCAGGCTGGTCCCGATGCCAATGCGCAATGTGCCGCGCAGCTCGTCGGAGTGGCGCGCCGAGTGTTCCGCTTCTTCCAGATCGGCGAGGATCGGCTCAATTCGAGCCAGAAAGTCAGATCCTGCATCCGTTACAGTGACCTCCCGCGTAGTCCGGACAAGAAGCGACGCCCCGATCTCCCGCTCTAGGGCGGCGATCGTGCGCGAAACCGTGGATTGGGGCACGCCTAGCTCCCGGCCAGCGGCGGAAAAACTCCCGAGACGCGCAACGCGGATAAACAGTCGGAGGGCTTCGAGGTGGTCGCTCATAGCAGAAATGGATAAGTTAAAGCCACGCCCTCCGGCTAGTCTATTCGGACAAATGGGCCGATTTCCTGTCAACGCACTCGTTGTGACAACCAGGAGATACCAATGTCCCCTCAGGAAACCATCGCCTCAATCGCCAAATCCGGTCTGCCGCTGCAAGGTAAGCTGGATGCGCTAAGGGCCGCTTTTGACGCTGGTGCTCCGCCCGCAGCCGTCGAGGCGCTGCATCGCGCCACAGATGAATTGATCGCATCGGGCGCCCAGAACCGGGCGCTGAAGGCGGGGGATATCGCGCCGAAATTCACCCTTCCTGACGCAGACGGCAATCCCGTCTCTTCCAAGACCCTGCTCGCCAGAGGGCCGCTCGTCGTAACTTTCTACCGCGGCGCCTGGTGCTCTTTCTGTAACTTCGACCTGAGCGCGCTGGAAGAAGGTCGCTCGCAACTTGAGGCGCGCGGTGCGAGCCTGGTCGCCATCTCGCAACAGACAGCGCCCAACAGCCGCAAATCGCAGCGGCAGAACGGGCTCGGGTTCCCGATCCTGGTTGACCACGGCGGCGCAATTGCCGCTCAGTTCGGCGTTCGCTGGACTCTGCCGGCCTACCTGCGAGAGGTCCAAAAAGCGCTCAGCGCGGACCTCACGCAGTTCAATGGCGAGGATAGCTGGACGCTGCCGATGCCGGCCCGGTACGTCGTCGCGCAGGACGGCGCGATCGCTTACGCCGAGGTCAACGCCGATTATACCCGGCGTCCCGAGCCGTCGGCCATGTACCCGGTGCTCGAGCAACTGGGGCGCCGGCAGGTCGCCTGATCTCTTCCAACAATCCTCGATCGGATCGTCGGCGCCTTGCGCGCCGACGATCGGGTCTGACGGTGGGGAGGGGGTCTTGGCCACTCACCCTGAGATTTGCACACGGTGCCCGCCAGCCGGGTGTTTTTCCTTTTTTTAGGCTGAAACGCCTCATCGCATGCTTCTGGAGCACTCGAAGATGGACATTGATACAGAAGCGCTTTTCGCGCCCATCATTATAAACGGCCATGCCGTGAAGAACCGCCTCTCTGTTGCGCCGATGACGCGCATTTCAGCGACTGAGGATGGTCGGGCGACCGAAACAATGAGCCACTACTATGAGCGTTTCGCGCGTGGCGGCTTCGGGACGGTGATCACTGAAGGCATCTATACCGACCAGGCGTTCTCGCAGGGTTACGTCCAGCAGCCCGGCATGACTGATGAGGTCCAGGCCAATGCCTGGAAGCCGGTCGTCAAAAACATCAAGTCACACGGTGCGTTTGCTATCGCCCAGATGATGCATGCCGGCGCCATAAGCCAGGCAAACCGCTTTCGCGACACCACCGTTGGGCCGTCGTCAGTTCAGCCAAAAGGCGAACAGATGACGTTCTATCATGGGAATGGTGGCTACGCTCTGCCGGCCGCAATAACGGACGAGCAGATCGCCGACGCCATCGCCGGCATGGCGGCGTCGGCGGCGCGCGCAATCGAAGTTGCCGGATTTGACGCCATCGAAATCCATGGCGCCAACGGCTACTTGCTCGACCAGTTTTTGACTGACTACACCAACACCAGAGCGGACCGCTGGGGCGGCGTCACAGAGAACCGCGTGCGATTAATCCTCGAAACCTTCAAGGCGGTTCGTGGGAAGCTCGGGGCCAAGACGCCAGTCGGGGTCCGCATTTCGCAAGGGAAGGTGAACGACTACCATCACAAGTGGGCCGACGCGGAGCGTGATGCCGAAATCATCTTCGGCGGCCTCGCCGATGCAGGCGCAGACTTCATCCATGTGACCGAATTTGAGGCCTGGAAGCCGGCATTTGCTTCGGGTGGTCCTTCATTGATGAACCTCGCTAGGCGTTACGCGCCCAAGGCCGTGATCCTCGCCAACGGCAGTCTGCACAATGTCGAGCAGGCGGTGGCGGCGCTGAACGACGGCGCCGATATCATCGCCATCGCTCGCGGGGCCCTGGCCAATCCCGACTTGCCAAAGCGGCTGCTCGATCGAGGCGCCCTGAACGACTTCGATCCGACGATCCTTGGACCCATCGCCAACATCAAGGAGTCTGAGCTGGCGATGTGACGGCAGGGATCACCATGGCTTAAATTGGATAGTCAAAATGGAAGACACCGCAATATTCTGGATGCAGCTTCTTGTGAGTTGCGTCGTCTTCGCCATCGTCACGGCGTGGTACGTTTGGCCATCACTGACGAGGATGCCTCGTAATTCCGCTTTAGTTCCGCTGCTCTGGGTGCATGTACCCCGCTATGTGGGAATGACCCTTTTGGTTACCGGCATGGTCGATCCCAAATTGCCGCGAGAATTCCTGTCCGGCGCGGCTTACGGCGATCTTGTGGCAGCGGCGTTGGCTCTCGTTTCCATCTTTGCCCTGCGGAGTAGTTGGCGCTTTGCCATTCCTCTTGTGTGGGTGACCAACACATGGGGATTCGTGGACCTGCTGAACGGGGTACGCGGGGTATTGCAGCTGAATGTGCCGAGCTTCAATCTAGCGACCTTTTGGTATGTCTATACGTTCTACGCTCCCCTCGTTGTTGTTTCGCACCTCATGATCTTCAGGCTGCTGGTTGCCGGACGTAGGGCATCCGGCCCGTGATCGGTTTTTAGTGAGAAGCGGGCGATTAGGAGCCGAGATCGCTCAGGCAGGGATGGTCATTGAGGGCGCGGCCGAGCGAGGCAGCACGGCCGCGTTGGCGGCCGGTATGTTGCGCGTGAGGATTGTGACCCGAATGGGCTGAGAAGCGCCCTGCGCGGCTCTGGACGAACCGAGACCCCGGCATCGGCACAGCCGGAGGCGCGTGTAAAACTGCTGAATTTCGGACTAAGCCGAGCGGTCGCTGCTGCGGGATAATGGGGCGTAGGCGGCCGAACGCGCGAATGTTCTAGTCGGGTCGACAGCAGCCATCCGGCGATGAGTTCGACGCGAACACCCCCCTACCTACACCGCCACAACCCCCTGCAGCTCCTGCCGCGCGCCCGCCGGCACTCCGTCACTCGACAACATTGCCGCGCGGCCGAGCGCCTCGACCGGCAGGTGGCACCGGATGGCGTGGCCGAGGTCGCGCTCCAGCAGCGGCGGCTCCTGCGTGTCGCAGATCGGCCCGATATGGCGCGGGCAGCGGGTGTGGAAGACGCAGCCTTGCGGCTTGATGGTGGCGCTCGGCGGCGTCCCCTTCAGCTTGACACGCCGCAGCGTGCCGTCCGGGGCGGGCGTCGCCGACAACAGCGCCTCGGTATAGGGATGATGCGGCCCGTCGAAGACGCTTAGAGCCGGTCCGATCTCCATCAACTGGCCCATGTAGAGCACCGCGATCCGGTCGGCGACGTAACGCACCACCGCGAGATCATGCGAGATGAACAGGTAGCCGACATGTTCGACGCCCTGCAGATCGGTCAGTAGATTGAGGATCGCGGCCTGCACCGAGACATCGAGCGCCGAGGTCGGTTCGTCGCAGACGACGAGACGCGGCGAGCCCGCAAAGGCGCGCGCGATGGCGACCCGCTGTTTCAGGCCGCCCGATAGTTGGCGCGGCTTCGACTGCAGATAGGCATCCGACAGTTGGACGCCGCGCGACAGGGCCAACAGGCGGGTTTTCAGTGCCGCGCCGCGCAAGCCACCGAGCCGCGACAGCGCGCGGCCGAGAATACGGCCGATCCGATGCGCGCGGTTCAGCGCCGAATCCGGGTTCTGGAACACCATCTGGATGGTCTTGCGGGGTCGCCCCGCCTGGACCGCGACCCCATCATAGACGATGCGGCTGGTCGCGTCGGCGGTTTCGAGGCCGAGCAGGATGCGGGCGAGGGTCGACTTGCCGCTGCCGGATTCGCCGACAAGACCGAGCGTTTCGCCGGCCGCAAGATCGAACGAGACGTCGCGCAAGGCGTGGATCAGGTGCGGGCCGGACCGGAACGTCTTGGCCAGATTCTGCACCGAGAGCAGCGGCTGCGCGTCGGGCGCGCGCGGGGCGTGGTCCACCACCTCGGCGGGCACGTTGCGGGGCAGGTCGCCCGCCTCGTCTTGATAGAAGCAGCGGCTGGTACGACCCGCGCCGAGATCGAACAGGGGTGGCAGTTCGGTGCGGCAGCGCTCGCGCGCCAGGCCGCAGCGATTGGCGAAGTTGCAGCCCGTCGGGGCCTCGGGGCCGGAGGGTGGGAAGCCCGGAATCGTGTCGAGCCGTTGCAGGCGCCGGTCGAGCCCGAGGCGCGGCAGGCAGCGCAGCAGACCGACCGTGTAGGGGTGGCGCGGCGCCGCGAACAGCGTGCGGGTCGGGGCTTCCTCGACCAGCATGCCGCCATAGAGCACCCCGACCCGCTCGCACATGCGGGCGATGACCGCGAGGTTGTGGCCGATGAACAGCACCGCTGTCCCATGCTCGCGGCGGAGCGTGTCGATGAGGTCGAGAACCTCTGCCTCCACGGTCGCGTCGAGGCCGGTCGTCGGCTCGTCGAGGATGATGAGCCGACGGTCGACCGCGAGCGCCATGGCGATGACGACACGCTGCTGCATGCCGCCCGACAATTGATGCGGGTAACGCCCCATCACTCGCTCGGGATCGGTGATCTGCACATGCCGGAGCATGGCGACGGCTTTGTCGAGCGCGTCGGTGGGCGCGGCCCCCGCGAGCGCATAGACCTCGGCCAGTTGGTCCCCGACCGCGATGGCCGGGTTCAACGCCCGGCCCGGGTCCTGATAGACCATCGACAGACGTGTCGAGCGCAAGGCCCGCAGGCCGGATTGGGACAGGCCGTTGAGATCCTCGCCATCGACCAGGATGCGGCCAGCCGCGACGCGGCCGTTGCGCGGCAGGTAGCGCATCACCGCCAAAGCGGCGGTGGACTTGCCGCAGCCCGACTCGCCGACCAGCCCATAGGTCTCGCCAGGGCCGATGCGGAGGTTGAGGTTTCGCAGCACCTGACGGTCGCGGCCGCGCACGCGATAGACGACGTCGAGCCCCTCGATGCGGAGCGCATCGGTCTCCGGCACGGCAGCGGTCATTCGCTCACTCCATGCAGCGCGTCGGCGATGAGGTTGATGGCGATCACCAGCGAGGCGATCGCGATGGCGTCGAACAACACGGTCCACCAATATCCGCCGCCGATCAGCGCGTAATTTTCGGAGATCGCGAGGCCCCAATCGGGGGAGGGCGGTTGCAGGCCGACGCCGAGAAAGCTCAGCGTCGCGACCGTGAAGATCGAATAGCCGAGCCGGACCGTCAGCTCGACCGTGATCGGTGCCAGCACGTTGGGAAGGATTTCGGCCACCATGATGTAGATGGCATTTTCGCCGCGCAGTCGCGCCGCCGCCACATAGTCGAGATGGCGTTCGCTCATCACGGCGGAGCGCACGACGCGCGCCACTTGGGGCGTGAAGGCGAGGCCGATCGACAGGATCACGGTGGCGTTGGAGGCGCCGAGCGCCGTCAAGGCCACCAGCGCAAGGATCAGCAGCGGCAGGGCCAGCACCGCTTCGATGATGCGGCTCAGGATGTCGTCGACGACGCCGGGGAAGAACCCCATGATGAGGCCGAGAATGGTGCCGCCCACGATGCCGAGCAGGGTCGCCAGAGGCGCGACGACGAGAATGTCGCGCGAGCCGGCGATCACGCGGGCGAACATGTCGCGGCCGAGTTGGTCGGTGCCGAACCAGTGATCGGCCGACGGCGGCGTCAGCGAATTCAAGATGTCGTCGGAAAGGGGGTCGACCAGCGTCTGGCCGATCGTGGCGCAGAAAATCCAGAACAGCACGATGACGAAGCCGACAAGAAAGGTCGGGGTCCGAAACAACAGCCGGGTTCGTTCGAAGCGGATCGTCCGGGGCGGCGCGGCCGCGACGGTCGAGAGGGTTGCGGGGAGGCTCATGAGGCCGACCGCCTGAGGCGGGGGTTCAGCGTCGTGTAGAGAAGGTCCGCCCCGAAGGTTGCCACGACATAGACCGCGCCGACCACCAGAACGCCGGCCTCCAGCATGGGGAAATCATGGCCGCGCGCCGCCGCGTAGATCAGGCTGCCGATCCCCTGATAATGGAACAGCGTTTCGATGACGACGAGGCCGCCGATGAGATAGCCGGTCTGCGAGGCCACGACCGTGATGGTCGGCAGCAGAGCATTGCGAAGCACATGGCGCCAAATCACCGTGCGCCACGGCAACCCCTTGAGCACGGCCGTACGGGCATAATCGCTGTCGAGCGCCTCCACGGTACCGGCCCGCGCCATGCGAGCGATGTAGCCGAACAGCAGGAACACGAGCGGCAGCGAGGGCAGAATGAGGCAGTAGATCTGCTCGAGTGGTCCAGCGCCCGGCGGCGGGGTGGCCGAGATCGGGAATAGGCGGATCGTGATCCCGAACAACAGGATCAGCACGATGCCGGACACGAATTCCGGGATCACAGTTGCGGACAGACCCGCCAGTGTGATCGTGCGGTCGATGACACTGCCGCGTTTAAGGGCCGCCAGGACGCCGCCCGCGATGCCGAGCGGCACCACGATCACGAACGCGATGGCCGCAAGCTTGAGCGAATTGGCCAGGGCCGCCGCGACGAAGGGCGCGACCGGGCTGCGATAGGCGTAGGATTGGCTCATGTCGCCACGAACGAAATGGCTGATCCAATCCCAATATTGCACGAGGACGGGCCGGTCGACCCCAAGCTGATGGTTGAGAGCCGCGACCGACCGCTCGTCGGCGAGCGGACCGAGGATGGACCGTCCCACGTCGCCGGGCAGCAATTGGCCACCGGCGAATACCAGGATGCTCAAGACACCCAACGTGACCAGCGAGAGCAACAAGCGACGGATCAGCAAAGGCAGGATGGCGGCTCTCCTCGATCGCTCCGTCCCTCGCATTCGCGTGTGGACTGCAACCCAACCTACATGAAGCACGATCCTTGCCAACATCGGAGTTGGCGGAGGGGCTTCATCGGGATCGAGCCGCTGCCACAGGCGTGATCGAAGCGGTGGAGCGCGCGAGACAACCCACCGGATGGCGATCGCGGGACAGGCTGCAGGATCGAGGCGGCTAGATCGACACCACGACTTTCTGGGCCGACATGCCCTGTTTCTGAGCCGCCAATCCGCGTTGAATTTCCCCGAGCCCATGTCCGACGACGACGGGTTCTGGCGCCGTGACATAGCGCCCGTCCGCCAGGGCTTGCGGAAGAAAGTCGACATAGATCATCGGGCCGACCTCGTTGGCCAACAGGGAACTGCCGAAGATGAATTGGGTGCGGATCCGCCGTGTCCGCGTCTTCAGCATCAAGCCGACGTTCGAGGCCAGCATGCGTGCGATCTTCGGCACCAACCACACGGTCCTGCCGCGCCCCTGAGGTGCGTCATCGAACGAAACGGGAGGACTGGCGAAGGAGACTACCTTCGCGCCTTTGCACGCGTGGACGATGTCGACGCACGGGGCGGTCGATGCCACGCCGATCGCGAGAGCGCCCGCGCAGGTCCGCCCGCTGAAGGCCTGGATGATGTCCCGAACGACGGTCTTGCTCTTGTAGTCGAAGGCCGCGACCGCACCGAGCCGTCGGACATAGTCGAAGTTTTTCGGCGACGCCGTCGTGATGACGTCATAGCCGGCCGCGACCGCGAGCTGGATCGCATTGCTGCCGACGCTCGTCGAACCGCCCCAGACCAGAAGGGTTTTTCCGGTCGGCTTGGAGGTCGCCGACGGATGGTCGAGCGCCAGCTGATCGTTCTGGAACAAGCCACAGGCCGCCGTCGACAGTCCCAAGGGCAGAACCGCAGCACGTTCGTAAGACAAGGCGTCAGGGATCGGGGCCGTCATGTGCTCGAGCAGAAGCGTATAGTCCTGAAAAGCGCCCTCGGCCGGATTATTGCGAGATTTATCGGCGCCGACCGCATGGCCGAGCACCCGGTCTCCGACTTTGAAGCGCGTGACGCCGGTCCCGACCTCGACCACCTCACCCGCCGCATCCGAGCCGATGACAAAGGGATATTTCAGCCAAGGAAAGGCGAAATTTCCGATGATGGGGAAGAGCCAATCGACGGGATTGATCGCGACCGCTCGCGTCTTGATCACGATCTCACGGTCGAGCGGAACCGGGTAGGGCGCGGAACGGAGCTCGAACGGGCCGCGTTGCGCGACCAACCATAGGGCCGTGTTGCTAGGCATCTTGACCGACCTTTGCGTGAGCAGAGCGGGATAGGGAGTGCGGGATCGAGCGGCCGGGCTGACCGAACCCGCGCTGATGGCGGGACAAGTAGGTGATTGATGGCGGACGATCCATGCTCTAGCGTCCGCTATATCTTCGCGAACGTCCCGGACGCCGATGGACCCCCTCTCAGACATCCTTGCTCTTCTGAAACCACGCTCCTTCATGAGCCGCGCTTTGGACGCCGGCGGCCGTTGGAGCTTCCAAGTTCCGCGTGGCGAGGGCCTGAAATGCTACGCGCTCCTGTCGGGCCAATGTTGGTTTGAGCTCGAAGGCGCCGCCGAGCCCTTGTGGCTGACGGCGGGCGATTGCCTCCTGCTGCCGAGACCGCTTTGGTTCCGCTTTGCGAGCGACTTGACGATGCAACCCGTGGACGTGATGGCGGTGTTCCCTCAGGTGCAAGCCGGGGGCGTCGCCTCGATCAACGGCGGTGGCGAGTGTTTCGGCGTCGGCGGCTATTTCGAATTTGCCGGTAATCATGCCGACCTGCTGTTGGGCGCGCTGCCGCCCATCGTCCACATCAAGAAAGAAGACGACAAGGCGGCACTCCGTTGGTGCCTCGACCGGATCAGGCAGGAATTGCGTGAACCTCAGCCGGGGGGAGCGCTGATCGCCGAACACCTCGTCCACATGCTGCTCTTGCAGGCTTTGCGGCTGCATATCGCCGAAGGGTCGAGCGGTGGCGTCGGCTGGCTGTTCGCTCTGGCCGATCACCAGATCAGCGCGGCGATATCGGCCATGCATCGCGAGCCGGCGCGCCGCTGGACTCTGCAGGCGCTCGCCGCGGTGGCGGGTATGTCCCGGTCGAGCTTCGCTTTGAGATTTAAGACGATGGTCGGCGTGTCTTCGATGGAGTACCTGACGCGATGGCGGATGCTGCTCGCGGGAGATCGGCTCTCGACATCGCGCGATTCCATTTCGGTCATCGCTCCGGCCCTGGGCTACGAATCCGAAAGCGCGTTCAGCACGGCCTTTAAGCGCGTGATGGGCTGTCCGCCGCGGCATTACGGGCGCAGGGGGCGCGACGCCCGGGTGTCGGGTTACGCGGCGTCCTGAACCGCCAGTTTTCGCAGGAAGCTCCGCATACGGTCCAGGAACTGCTCGGGATGGGTGACATCCTCGGCGCGGTGCGCCACGACATCAACCGCCAAAGCCGCTTGACCGCGCGCCGCGACGGCTTCTAGGCCAGCTGCGAGCTCCGGCCTGATTTTGACGGCGGCGGCGATGGCCGCCTTGTCGAGGCGGTAGGCCGTCACCTGCGTCAGCGCCGTCGCCGTGGCGCCATAAGGAGCGCCGGTGATGAGGCCGATCGCGCCCAGGCTCCCACCCGGGCTCATGCGGAAAATCACCGGGGTTTCGCCGGTCGGCGTGCGCCGGGTGATTTCCACGGTCCCGGACGCGACGATGAACAAGGCTCGCGGCTCGTCATCCTGCCGGATCAGCATGTCGCCGCGCGCCAGATGGATCTGGGTCAGGTGTCGGGCGAGAAGGTCGCGCTCCTCGGGGTCGATCGCTCCGAACAGGTCGGATTGGGCCAGGAGTTCCGCCGGCGTCGGAACCGCGAGCCGCGGCACCGTTGCGATGCCGGCCACCGCCAGCGAGAGGCCGGCGTGGCGGAGATGCCGTTGCACCTGGCCGAAGACCTCGCTGCGCGCCGCGCCGAGCTTCTCCGTCGACGGCACCGAAAAATAGATCTCGTAGACGACGCCGTCGCCGCGGAGCTGCGTTCTGGCGATACTGGGTGGCGGCGTCGTCAGCGGCAGGCGGCAGGCCAGGATGGCGGCATGCAAGGTCGCGATACAAAGCTCGGGGGATGCGCCCGGATCGAGCCGGATCTCGATCGCGTCGCCGCGCACCGGTGTTGGGCGGCTGTGATTGATGAGCCGCGCTTTGGCGATGACGCTATTGGGCACGATCGCGATATTGCCGTTGCCGGTGGCGATCTGCGTCGATCGCCAATTGACCTGCAGAACGTGGCCCTCGATGCCGCCTTCCACCCACAGCAGATCGCCGGCCTTGTAGGGCCGCTCGATCCCCACCGCGATGCCGGAGAACACGTCCGACAAGGTACTCTGGAGCGCCAAGCCGAGCACGATCGCGATCACGCCCGAGGTTGCCAATAACCCGCCGATCGAGACGTCGAAGACGAGATCGACGACCGCGAGCGCGGTCGCAAGATAGATGGTGGCGGCCATCAGGTCCGAGATGATCTGAGTCTCGCGCGGCCGATTCTCGAGGACGACGATGAGGCGGGCCAGCCCGACGATGCCTCTCGCGGTCACCATCCACCAGCCGGCCTCGAGCAATTGCTCCCATAAGCGTTGACCGCCGAGATCCGAATGGAAGGTCGGCTGGAGTGGCGAGCCGACGATGCGATGCATCAGGACCGTGAAGATGATTAACAGGACAACCCGCCAACCGACTTTCGCCAAGGGCGACCATCGTCGCAGAAGACGCGGGACCGCAACGCCGCAGCACAGCACAAGCGTCGCGATCAGGAGTAAGGTTTGGTGGGTCATCGCGCGTCCGTCATCGCGGGTCGTTCATTCCAAGTGCATCTTTCCAGGCGCGTCATCGCGCGTCCAACGTGTCGGTCCGGGTACGAGACCCGGGCCCACGAGGACGCGCATTGATAGGCGCTGGCGCCATCGGTGCCGACGTTTCATACCACGTGATATCCCAAGCGGCGCCTGACGTCCTGGTCCACGATCGGAGCTTTCGGCTCCGGGAGTCTCGCAGGCGACTGGGGTAGGCCGCGCCGCCGCCCGCCGGGAGAAGACCCTCATGGCCCTGTTTGGAGATGTTTCAGTGACCTTTACGCCGGAGCTTCGTGCCCTGACGATCGTCGCCACCGCGACCGCGCTGATGTGGGTTCCTTATGTGGTGGGCAGAATGGCGACGTTCGGCGTGCTCGCGCCGATCGGCAATCCCGGGCCGGGCTATCCGGTCGACCGGCCTTGGATGGACCGGGCGAGGCGGGCCCATCTCAACGCGATCGAAAATCTTGCGGTTTTCGCGCCTTTGGTGCTGATCGCGGCGATCGTCGGCATCAGCACCCCCGCGACCGTCATCGCGGCCTGGACCTATGTCGGAGCGCGGTTTGTCCATTACGTCATCTACGCGGCCGGCATTCCGGTGATCAGAACCCTTGCGTTCCTGGTCGGCGCTTGCGCGACCGTGACGATCGGAGCGGTGCTGGTCAGCATGGCGTGACGTCAGCCGATCGTCAGCCCGTAGCGGTTGGCTGCGGCGCGAATGTGATGCCGCATCGCCGCCTCGGCGCCATCGCCATCGCGCGACGCGATCGTCTTGCAGACGTTCTCATGCTCGCGCAGCGTATCGCCAAGGCGGATCCGAAGCGTCATCGGCAGCCGCTGCGTCTCCACCATCATGTCGCGAACCGGCCGATACATGCCGGCCAGCACCGGATTGGCTGTCAGGTCGAAGACTAGATCGTGGAAGGTCGCGTCGGCGCCCGCCATTGCGGGGATGTCGTCGAGCGCGAGTGCCTCGCGCATCGCGTCCGTCGCCTCGCGCAGCCGGGCCACGCCGGCCTCGTCGCACCGCAGGGCCGCAAGTCGTGCCGCATGACTTTCAAGCCCGTAACGCGCTTCGTAGACGTCTTGCGGGCTGCAGCGTTCCGAAAATCGCCACAACGGCGCACGGGTGGCGGGCTGGGTCACATAGACGCCGCTGCCGATCCGCACGTTGACGAGCCCCATCGCCTCCAGAACCGAGATCGCCTCGCGCAGCGATGGGCGACTGACGCCGAGCTGTTCGGCAAGATCGCGCTGGGACGGTAATTTTTCTCCCGGCTTCAGTCCGCCGCGCAGAATCATGGCCTGGAGATGATCGGAAACGGCGCGCGGTACGAGGGGACGGTCGCCCGCGAACATGTCGCCGGTCGGCGGCTCGGAGCGTCGTAGCGCGGCAAGGTCAACCATCGCGACATGGTCCTTTCGGTCGTGCTGCCCAGGTCATGACCTGACTGCCCATCCTTTCAGCTACCCTGCCGATTCATTGTCGTGACAAAGCCTCGTCTTCGGTTGCGCCATTTCGTTATCTGCTCCAAACTCCATCTGGTCAAACCGGTCTGGCCAATTTGGTCCATTTCCATTTCAGGGGTTCTGCATGTCGCGTAACAAAGTCTCAGGATGGTTGCAGCGGTGTGCGCTCGGAGCCGCCCTCGCAGCAATGGCGTTCAGCGCCTCGTTCGCGGCTCACGCGGCCGAGATGAAGGTCGGGGCCAACATCGGCAACGTGCCGTGGGAGTTTCAGGACGCTAAAGGCGACACCGTCGGGTTCGAGGTCGATCTCGCAAATGAAATCGGCAAGCGTCTCGGCATGGATGTCACGTTCGTCAACATCCCGTTCACGGGCCTGTTCGCGGCCGTGCAATCGGGCCAGATCGACGCGGCGGTCTCGTCCATCACGATCACGCCGAAGCGGCTCGAAAGCGTCGCCTTCGCCCAACCCTATTACGACAGCGACCAGTCGCTGACCGTCAAGGCCGACTCGGGCATCACCAACCTCAAGGGCATGGCCGGCAAGGTCGTGGGCGTCGATACCGGCTCGACCGGCGACATGTATGCGACCAAGCATATGGACGAGGACAAGTTCAGCGACGTCCGCAAATACGAGGGCCTCGCGCCCGCGATGCTCGACCTCGCGGCGGGCCGCATCGACGGCTACATCAGCGATATCCCGGCGCTGCAATATTACGTCAAGGATAAGCCGATCTATAAGGTGGTCGAGCGGATCCCGACCGGCGAGCGCTATTCCATGATGTTCGCGAAAAACAGCCCGTTGCTGACCAAGGTGAACGACGAGATCACCAAGCTGAAGCAGGACGGTTTCATCGCCAAGCTTCACGAAAAGTGGTTCGGCGCGAAACCTGAAGACACCACCAGCACGGTCATGAAGGCCGATATCCCGAAGCTCTGACGAGGGCGTCATCCCGCGATCGGCGGGTCGTCGGAACGGCAGGGGTCGCGTCGGCGACCTCTGCCGTTCTTGCTTTGCTGACAAGAAGGCCCAGGTCGCGCATGATCCGACACTTGGCGAGTTGGGGTTCGAAGCTGCTTTATGTCGATCTTTGACACATTCCTGAACTGGTCCGTGTTCGTCGAAGCGCTCCCCATGCTGCTCAAGGGGTTGTGGATCACGGTCGGGCTCGGGCTCACCGCGATCGTGATCGGGTTCGTCGGTGGTTTGATCCTGGTGATGGTGCGGCTCTATGGGGGCATGCCGCTGTCGCCGCTCGGCATCGCCTATATCGACGTGTTCCGGTCGATTCCGGTGCTGGTTTTGCTGATCGTCATCTATTATGCGCTGCCCTTCGTCGGGCTTCGCCTGTCGCCGTTCTGGGCCGCCACAACCGCGCTCAGCCTCGTCTCTGCCGCCTATTCGGCCGAAATTCTGCGCGCCGGCATCGAGGGCGTGCCGCAAGGCCAGTTCGAGGCGGCTCGCGCGCTGGGGCTCGGACCGATCCGTCAGATGATCGACATCGTGCTGCCACAGGCCATCAAGCTCGTGATTCCGCCGCTGACCTCGAATTCGATCAACGTCATGAAGGATACGGCGCTCGCCTCGGTCGTGGCGATGCCGGATCTTTTGAAACAGGCCACGCAGGCGCAGGCGCTTGCGGCTAATCCGACGCCTCTCATCGGCGCGGCGGTCATCTATGTGATCCTGCTGCTGCCCTTCGTGCGCTCCGTCGGCCTGCTCGAGTCGCGCCTCAACCGACGGGGGCGTTAATGACGTCGATCATCAGCCTGCGCGGCGTCAGCAAACTCTTCGGGCAATATCGCGCACTGAACGACGTGACGCTGGACGTCGAAGCCGGTGAAACACTCGTCGTGATCGGCCCGTCCGGGTCTGGAAAATCGACCTTGATCCGCTGCATCAATCGCCTCGAGCGGCATGACGCCGGCGACATCGTCGTCGATGGGTTTACGGTCGGGGACACGCGCCAACTCACCGCCATCCGGGCCGAAACCGGGATGGTGTTCCAGAATTTCAATCTGTTTCCGCATCTCAGCGTGCTCCGCAATGTCGCGATCGGTCCGGTGCGGGTGCGGGGCCTGACCTGGGCGCAAGCTGAGGCGCGCGCCCGCAAGCTGCTGGTCCGCGTCGGGCTCGAGGCCCATGTCGACAAATATCCGACGCAACTCTCGGGCGGCCAGCAGCAGCGGGTCGGCATCGCCCGCGCGCTTGCCATGGAGCCGAAGGTGCTCTTATTCGACGAGCCCACCTCGGCGCTCGACCCCGAAATGGTCGGCGAGGTGCTCGACGTCATGCAAGGTTTGGCGCGCACCGGCGTCACGATGGTTGTTGTGACGCATGAGATGGGCTTTGCCCGCCGCGTGGCGGACCGTATTCTCTTCATGTGCGAGGGGCGTATCGTCGAACAGGGACCGCCCGCCGCGATGTTCGATGCGCCGAAGGACCCGCGTCTGCGCGGCTTCCTACAAGCCGTCTTGTCCCACTGATCTAAACCCTGCCGTTTTCGAAAGCATGTTTCATGGCCCTTGATCTCGACACCGTCCGCAGCCGGTTTCCGGCTCTCGCCGACGGCTTTGCTTATTTCGACAATGCGGGCGGCTCGCTCGTGCTCGGCTCCGTGGCCGATCGCATTCGCGACTATCTGCTGACCACCAGCGTCCAGACCGGGGCGAGCTATCCTGCCTCCCGACGCGCCGTGGAGCGCCTGGCCGAAGCCCGCCGCCGGATTGCCTTGCTGCTGAATGCGGCTCGGCCGGAGGAGATCGTGCTCGGACCGTCGAGCACGATCCTCTGCCAGTTTCTGGCGCGTTCGATGGAGGGTAGGCTTCAGCCGGGCGACGAGATCGTCGTGACTGACTTCGATCATGAATCGAACATCGGTCCGTGGCGCGCCCTCGAAAAGCGCGGCATCGTCATCAAGACGTGGAGCCTCGACCCCGATACGCTGACGATCGATCTCGATGCGCTCGATGCGCTGATGACCGACCGGACGCGGCTCGTCGCCGTCACCCATACGTCGAACATCCTCGGCACCATCAACCCGGTGGCCGAAATCGCGGCCCGCGTCCACGCGCGGGGCGCCGAAATCGCGGTCGACGCCGTGGCTTATGCGCCCCATCGCGCCGTCGACGTTCAGGCCTGGGACGTCGATTACTACGTGTTCAGCTTCTACAAGACGTATGGGCCGCATTTCGCGGTGCTGTACGGCAAATACGACAAGCTTTTGGAGTTGGACGGGCTCTATCACTACTTCTACGGCAAAGACAAAGTGCCCATGAAGCTCGAGCCCGGCAACACCAATTACGAACTTGCCTGGGGCGCAGCCGGGATCGTCGATTATCTCGACGACCTTGGCGGGGGGACCGGCGATCGCGCCGCCATCACGCGCGCCTTCGACGATATCGCGGCGCACGAGGCGGTACTGGCCGAGCGGCTGTTGGCTTATCTCCGCACCCGGAACGACACACGCGTCATCGGTCATCGCACGAGCGACGCGGCCGTTCGTGTCCCCACCATCGCGTTCAAGATGGAGGGCCGGGAGTCCCAAGCGGTTGTCCAGCACACCGACCAGGATTCGATCGGCATTCGGTTCGGCGACTTCCACTCGCGTCGCTTGATCGAGCATCTCGGATTAGCCGACAATGGTGGTGTGGTGCGCGTCTCCTTGGTGCATTACAACACGCTCGACGAGGTCGATCGACTCATCGGTAGTCTCGATCGTCTGCCGAGCTGACTTTGGAGATCGCGATGACCCTCGACCTCGCCATTCGTGGCGGCACCATCGTGACGGCGGCCGATGTGGCGCGCTGCGATGTCGGCGTCCGCGATGGACGCATCGTGTCGCTCGGCGAGGATGTCGGCCCCGCGACCCGCACGATCGACGCGACCGGCCTTTTGGTGATGCCCGGCGGTATCGACAGCCATGTCCATCTCGACCAGTTTTCCGGTGATGGCATCGTCATGGCGGATGGCTTTGCCAGTGGCACGCGCTCGGCGGCGGCGGGCGGCAATACCTGCGTCATCCCCTTCGCGCTGCAGCGTCGCGGGGAATCCTTGCGCGCCAGCGTCGAAGCCTATCGGGCCAAGGCCGAGGGGCAGTCGCTGATCGACTACAGCATGCACCTCATCATCACCGACCCGACGCCGCAGGTGCTCGGCCAGGAACTCCCGGCCTTGGTGAAGGATGGCTACACCTCGTTCAAGGTCTTCATGACCTATGACGACATGGTGCTGACCGACCGGCAACTGCTCGAGGTGTTCGACGTCGCGCGGCGCGAAGGCGCGCTCGTGATGGTCCATGCCGAAGGCTACGACCAGATCAAATTCATGGCGGAGCGTCTGGAGCAGGGTGGCGAAACCGCGCCTTATTATCATGCCGTCTCCCGTCCCGAACTGGTCGAGCGGGAGGCCGCCCACCGCGCCATCTCGCATGCCGAACTGGTCGGTATTCCGATCATGATCGTCCATGTGTCCGGTCGGGAGGCGATGGAGCAGATCGAATGGGCGCGTCGCCGCGGCCTGAAGATCTTCGCCGAAACCTGCCCGCAATATCTCGTGCTGACGGCCGACGATCTCAAAGGCCTCAACATGGACATGAGCGGCGCGAAATATGTCTGTTCTCCGCCACCGCGCGACAAGGCCTCACAGGACGCGATTTGGCGCGGGCTGCAGACCGGCGTGTTCCAGACCTTTTCGTCGGACCATTGCCCGTTCCGATACGACGACGACGCGGGCAAGACCGGGCCGAAGGCGCGCACGTCGTTTCGTTGGGTGCCGAACGGCATTCCGGGCATCGCGACGCGCCTTCCGATCCTGTTCTCGGAAGGCGTCAAGACGGGGCGTCTCTCGCTGCAGGAGTTCGTCGCCCTGACGTCGACCAACCATGCCAAGATGTACGGCCTCTATCCTCGGAAAGGCTCGATCGCGATCGGTGCGGATGCCGATCTGGCACTGTGGGACGCCGACAAGCGGGTGACGATCACGCAGGATCTGATGCACCACGGGGCCGACTACACTCCCTATGAGGGCTTAGAGGTGACAGGCTGGCCGGTCACGACGATCGTCCGGGGCACGACCGTCTTCGCCGATGGCAAGGTCACGGACGAGCGGAATGGCGGCGCTTTCATTGCGCGCGGGGCGTCTGGCCACCTCTAGCGCGTCGCGCCTCTGGATCTTTCGTGTTAGATCAGCATCGCTGGAGGCCCACAGCTAGGCAGCCCAGGTCGATTATGGCAAGAGTCAGACCATAAGGGGGCTCGGCCCTCGGAAGGGTCTGCCGTGCGCGTGATTGTCGCAATGATGCTTCTTCTCGCAGGCCCGGCCTGGGCCGGATCGCTCGAGGATAAAGCCTGTCTGCTGGCGGCGGCGCAACGTCTGCCGCCGATCCCCGGCCTCAAGATCCTCGGCATGACGGTGGCACCAGCCGTCGACGCGATGGCGGTGTCGCAGATCGTCGGGAGCTTTCGAACCGCGCAAGCGGCGGCCCGCAACCTCGACGAGACCTTCGCGATCCTCGGGAGCAGCGCCGTCAGCGAGCAGATTGACGGCTTTATCGCGGCCCATAACGATTATGCGGCGCGACAAGCGATCATCGACGCGTTTCTGCCACGGGTGTCCGGCTCAGGCAGTGTCACCATCACGGTCGATGTCGCCGATCTGAAGGCGACCTACGCGTTCATGTGCGCCTATAGCACGGCCGACATCATCATCGCCGAGCCGGTCTCGCTGCTCAACTAGGCGAGCGACGACACTGCTTCGGGATCAATCGCCGTTGCAATCCGGTGTGTTGGTATCGCCCGTTTGCAGGCGGTCGGTCTCGATCGCGGCAGCGACCGAGGGGATGCGGTGCACGAATTCATCCAGGCGCTCGCTCGGGCGCGTCAGCAAACCGCTTGGCCCGAGCAGTGTCACGACCTCCTGCCCGAAATTCTGCATGTCGTCGGCATATTGGCCGACGACGAAGCCAACGCTGCGGCTGATCGCATCGCCATCGTTCTCGGCCGAGACGACCTGCGGATCATGAGTCCCGACCGCCAGCGTATAATCGACCATCGAAGATCTCCCGATCGTTTCAGTCCACAACATTGAACCGCATTGTCGCGGCCCGGCATGTGCAAACGGAGGACGCACCCGGCTTGTTGCAAGGCCTCACAGCTCTCGGCTGGCCTCACCCTGCGGGCTGGAGGCCACTCGCCAGGAGGAGATCGGCGGCCTCGATACATTTCGGGCAATAGGTGATCGTCTCTTCGCCCGTTTCGGTGTTCACCTCGACGACGTCGCGGTGCATGTCTTTTTCGACCAACCCATCGACGATCTGGACCACGACCGGATGGCCGAGTTCGCATTGGATCGTCGCGGATGCCGTCACCAGGCCTGCCATCGATTTGCTCCCGCGCTCGCCTCGATCGACGTCGTCGCGACTCGATCGTAACGAGCGCGAGCGGCTTATCATAGAGCCGAGGCCGCTCCGACGACGGATCGAACCGCGTTGATTGAACAAAGCGGGCTCATGTTTAAAACGTTGGCGGTGTGCAGGCGCTGACCACCTCACAGGCCTGCGGGCCGACGCAGCGAAACCGGTGCGGGCGGTGGCTTTCGAAATAATAGGCGTCGCCCGCCCCCAGAATCTTCCGCTCGTCACCGACCGTGACCTCGAGCCGGCCGCTCAGCACGATCCCGCCTTCCTCGCCCTTATGGGTCAGGGGGACGCGTCCGGTATCGGCACCCGGCTCATAGCGTTCCTTGAGGATCTGCAGCGCGCGTCCGAATAGCGTGTCGCCGACCTGCCGGAACGAGATCGGACCCTTGCCGATCTCGACCAGATCCTCGGCCGCATAGAACACGGTCCGGCTCGGCTCCGGCTCGAAGCTGAAGAAGGCCGCGAGTCCGATTGGGATGCCGTCGAGAATGCGCTTGAGCGCGCCGACCGATGGATTCATCTGGTTCGATTCGATCAGCGACAGGGTCGAGTGAGCAAGGCCGACGCGCTTGGCGAGTGCGCGCTGCGAGAGCTGGTGCGACTGTCGGACCGCTTTGAGACGGGCCCCGAGTTTGAGGGTCTGGTCGAAATCCGGGTCGAACGTCATGCCTCGCCTCGCCTCCGCGTGGTGCAAGTGGTGCGTATCGACTAACACATGAAGCTGCGTCTCTACGATTGAAGCATGTTGCCGATGAGCAGAAACCATCTTGTTGAGGCGTCCGGCCCCGCGCATTGTTGGGTCCGAACCGGAACCCAACCGCATGACCCTCGACGCCATCGACCGCCCGGGCTCGAACGAGCCGAATCTCGAAAATTTCTGGATGCCGTTTACGGCAAACCGCCAATTCAAGGCGGCGCCCCGTATGCTGACCTCGGCCAAGGGTATGTATTACGAGAGCGCCGATGGGCGCACGGTGCTCGATGGGACGGCGGGGCTGTGGTGCGTCAATGCCGGGCATGGCCGACGCCAGATCGCCGAAGCGGTCGAACGGCAATTGATGGATCTCGATTTTGCGCCGACTTTCCAGATGGCGCATCCCATCGTGTTCGACTTCGCCGAGCGTCTCGCCAAGATCGCGCCCGCCGGGCTCGATCGGGTTTTCTTCACCGGCTCGGGGTCGGAATCGGTCGATACGGCGCTCAAGATCGCGATCGCGTATCAGCGTGCCATCGGGCAGGGCACCCGCACCCGGTTCATCGGTCGCGAGCGTGGTTACCACGGGGTCGGGTTCGGCGGCATCTCGGTCGGCGGCATCCTCAACAACCGCCGGGTTTTCCCGCAGTTGCCGGGCACCGACCACCTGCGGCATACCCATGATCTGGCGCGCAACGCCTATGTCAGAGGCCAGCCCGAGCATGGGGCGGACCTCGCCGAGGATCTCGAACGGCTGGTGGCGCTGCATGGCGCCGAAACCATCGCGGCCGTGATCGTCGAGCCCGTCGCAGGGTCGACCGGGGTTCTGATCGCACCGAACGGCTACCTGGAACGCTTGCGCGCCATCTGCGATCAACACGGCATTCTGTTGATCTTCGACGAAGTCATCAGCGGGTTCGGACGCCTCGGCACCCCGTTCGGGGCGGAATACTTCGGCGTGAAACCCGACATGATGACAACAGCCAAAGGCCTGACCAACGGCTGCATTCCGATGGGCGCGGTCTTCGCAAGCCGCACCGTGCATGACGCGCTGATGCGGGGGCCGGAGAATGCCATCGAGCTCTTCCACGGCTACACCTACTCGGGCCATCCCGTCGGCTGCGCGGCCGGCATCGCCACGCTCGACATCTATGCCGAGGAGGGCCTGCTGACCCGGGGCGCCGACTTGGCCGAAACGTGGCACGACGCGATCCACAGCCTCAAAGGGCTGCCGAACGTGATCGACATCCGCACCATCGGCCTGATCGCCGGGATCGAGCTTGCACCCCGGGCCGGCGCGCCGGGCACGCGCGCCTACGAGGCGTTTGTGAAGGCCTTCGAGAAGGGGCTGCTGGTCCGCACCACCGGCGACATCATCGCGTTGTCACCGCCGCTCATCATCGAGCGGGAGCAGATCACGACCCTCGTGTCGATGCTGGGCGACGTGCTGAAGCAGGTCGCCTGATCGTCGCGTGCTTCAGATGCGGCGTCGTTTCTGCACGGCCGCCGCACTGAGGCAAAGGAGTTCGAACAACACCTGGGCCGCGATCTGGGCCGTGTTGGTGGTCGGATCATATTGCGGCGCTACCTCGACCACGTCGCCGCCCACGATATCGTGCCCGATCAGGCCGCGCAGGATCGCCAGCGCTTGGCTCGACGTAAGGCCGCCCACCTCCGGCGTGCCGGTGCCAGGCGCAAAAGCTGGGTCGAGACTGTCGACGTCGAACGTCACATAGGTCGGCCCATCCCCCGTGATGGCACGGGCCTGCTTGATCACGGCTTCTAGACCCATCCGATCGACCTCTTCGGCGTGGATCACGGTCATGCCGCTCGCATACGAGAACTCCCACAGGAATTCCGAATTGCCGCGGATCCCGATCTGGATGGTCCGTTCCGGATCGAGCACGCCATCGAGAACGGCCTGACGGAACGGGCCACCATGATGGAACTTGCAGTCTTCGAACGACCCGCTCGTGTCGCAATGGGCGTCGATGTGGATCAGCCCGACCGGGCGATCTCGGCCCACGGCGCGCAACACGGGAAGGCTGATCGAATGATCGCCGCCGACCGACAGCGGGACGACCCCCGCCGCCACGATGCGCGCCACGCAGGTTTCGATATCCTCATGGGAGGCTGCGAGATCGAAGCGGCTGCGGAACGGCACGTCTCCGATGTCGGCGACCCGGACGTCACCGGCCGGCACCGCCTTCAGAACATGTTCGTAGGGGCCGATCCGCTCGACATTGCGGATCGCTTTGGGGCCGAACCGCGCGCCAGAGCGGTGCGTCACGCCGAGGTCCATCGGCACGCCGAGCAGCGCGATGTCGAGATCCGACAGGTCGCGGTCGGGCCGGTAAGGCGCACGAAGGAGCGTCGGAACACCGGCATAGGGTGCGGGGCGTTTGTCGCCCTCCTTGAACACGAGATCGGCGACGCGCTTAAACGTCGGATCGAAGATGTCGCTGCCGGTCGCGTTCGCGTATCGGGCCCTGAGCGCGGCGAGTTTGTCGGCATCGAACATAGTCGGTTCCTCCCGGATTGTGTTTGAAACGGCTCAATAGCCGAGCGCGGCGCCGTCCTTGCGATGGTCGGAGGCGCCGATCAGCACACCGGTGTCCCAGTCGATCGAAATAGCTTGCGCCCCGCCGATCGCCCAGGACGGCGGCACGATTCTAAAGCCGCGCCGTTCGAGCTCGATCCGGGTTGCGGCCGGCAGCGTTGCTTCCGCTTCGACCTCGCGTGTGCCGGGCTTCGGGAATAGGCGCGGCAGATCGATCGCGGCCTGCATGTTCAGGCCATAGTCGAGCAGCTTCGAGACGAAATGCGCGTGCCCCATCGCCTGATAATGGCCGCCCATCACGCCAAACGGCATCTCGACGCGCCCCTCGCGCGCCATCATGCCGGGGATGATGGTGTGTAACGGCCGCTTGCTGGGCGCGATGGCGTTCGGGTGCCCTGCCTCCACGACGAAACTCTGGCCGCGATTGTGGAACAACACACCGCTGTTCGGCTCCACGATGCCGCTACCGAACGGATGAAAGATCGAGTTGATGAAACTGACCGCCATGCGGTTCTTGTCAACGACGCAGATATAAACCGTGTCCTTGTGGTCCGGCGGTAAGAAGGCCGGGATGTCGTCGAGGCATGAGGTGAGATCGATGCGGCTCCGCAACTCTGCCGCAAGCGTGTCCGACAAGAGCCACTCGATCGGCACGTCGGCCTTGGCCGGGTCGGCCAGCACGGCGTCGCGGATCGAGTACGCCAACTTCGTGGCCTCGATCTCGATGTGCAGTCGATCAGGCGAGAGCGGGTCGCCACGACCCTCGAACCCCGAGAGGATGTTCAGGATCATCAAGGCGATCACGCCCTGGCCGCCGGGCGGACATTCAAAAATGTCGTGGCCGCGAAAACTGGTCTTGATCGGCGTCTCGTAGGTGCCGCGCGCGGAGGCGAAATCCTCGGCTGTATGCAGGCCGCCAAGCCCCCGCAGATGCGCCACCATGTCGGCGGCGCGTTCGCCCTTGTAGAAGGCGTCCGGGCCGTCCCGTCCGATGGCCTCCAGCGTCGCGGCGAGTTCGGGTTGGCGATGCACGGTTCCGGCCTTCGGCGCATGGCCGTCCGGCAGGAAGATCCGCGCCGCATCCGGATCGGCCCGCAGCAGCGCCTCCTGGTTGATCCAGTCGCGCCCGACGCGTGAACTCACGGCATAACCGTCCCGCGCCAGTGCGACGGCGGGCGCCACAACCTCACCCAGGCTGCGCGTGCCATGATCCTGCAGCAAGCGCGCCCAGGCCTCGACCGCTCCCGGCACAGTGACGGCATGTGGCGATTGACGCGGGATCGTCGTGAAGCCCTGCTGTGTGTACCAATCGGTCGTGGCGGCGGCGGGCGCGCGGCCCGAGCCGTTATAGGCGACGATGCGATCGCTGCCGTCCGGCGAGATCAGCGCGAAACAATCGCCGCCGATCCCGGTCGAACCGGGCTCGACGACGCATTGGACCGCGCAGGCCGCAATGGCGGCGTCGATCGCATTGCCCCCGGCCTGCAGCATATTGACGGCGGCGAGACTGGCGGACGAATGCGATGTGGCCGCCATGCCATAACGGGCCATGACCAAGGATCGGCCCGGTTTTTCATAATCGCGCATGTGTGCTCCGCCCGGCTGCACCGGCCCATGATTTGCAGAAAGCATACTCGATCGACACTGCGAGACATGCCAGTATACGAAATCGTATCCAATTACGGGCGCACCACAAGGATGTTTCGACCATGACGGTCACGCGGAGCGTGCGAGCAGCGCCGCCAAAGACGTCTCCGGCTCGGCCGTCGGGCCGTGCGGCGCCCATCAAGCCGGTCGCGTCGAGCCCGTCGGTTCGGGAAACGACCTATTTGGACCTGAAGGAGATGATCCTCAGCGGCCAGCTCCGCTCGGCCGAACATCTCTCCGAAAGTCGGCTTGCGGCCCGTCTCGGGGTCAGCCGCACGCCGCTGCGCGAAGCCTTGATGAAGCTCGAACAAGAGGGCCTCGTGGTCGGCCGGCGCAACGTCGGCTACACAGTGCTCGATCTCGACGTCGCGGCTGTCTGCGATCTTCTCGCGGTGCGCGAGGCTCTCGATGTTTGCGCGGCGGAACTCGCCTGCGTCAACGCAACCGAGACCGATCTGCAGCACATTCGGGCGCTGGTCGAGCAGATGCGCGTTCTGCATGCGACCAACAAATCGACGCCGTCCGATGCCGCGCGCGACCTCGATCTGGGATTGCTGATCCATGAGGTGATCGTGGTCGCGACCCGCAACGAGGCGCTCATCACGGTGACGGGCCAAATCTATCAGAAGCTGCGGCTCGCTCTTTGGCTCGAAGTGCTGTGGGTCGATTGGGAAGACGTCGGCTTGTCGGAACACGAGGCCATCGCGGACGCCATTCTAGCGCGCGATGCCGTGGCGGCAGCCGCAGCCGCCCGCGCCCATGTGCAAAGCTCGTTGCGCAACATGGCCAAGGTGCGGGACATCTACAATCATCGTCGGCAGCGGCGGGGCGATCGAGCCCCGGCTGGATCGAAGGAGGCCTCATGACCCATCATCTGCAGTTCTACATCGATGGCGCTTGGGTCGATCCGATCACGCCCAATCCGATCGAGGTGATCGACCCTTCGACCGAGCGGCCCTACACGAGCATTTCGGGCGGCGCGACCGCGGATGTCGACCGGGCCGTCGCGGCGGCGCAAGTGGCGTTCGAGACCTTCTCACAGACCAGCCGGGCCGATCGCCTCGCGCTGCTTCGCCGCCTGCTCGATGCCTACAACGCCCGCTACGAGGATATCGCTCAGGCAGTCAGCCAGGAGATGGGGGCGCCGATCGAGTTCGCCCGCGGATCGCAGGCCTATGTGGGCCGCGCCCATCTCGAAGCCACGATCGAGGCGCTCGAGGCCTTCACGTTCGACGAGACGCGCGGCTCCACCCGGGTCGTCAAGGAGCCGATCGGCGTGGTCGGTCTGATCACGCCGTGGAACTGGCCCCTCAATCAGATCATGTGCAAGGTCGCGCCGGCGCTCGCGGCGGGCTGCACGATGGTCCTGAAGCCGAGCGAGATCGCGCCAATCAGCGGCATCATCTTCGCCGAAGTGATCGATGCAGCAGCTCTGCCCAAGGGTGTCTTCAATCTCGTGAACGGAACCGGCCCGGACGTCGGGCAGGTCATGGCGGGTCATCCCGGCATTGACATGGTGTCGTTCACGGGCTCGACCCGCGCCGGTATCATCGTTGCGAAGACGGCGGCCGATACGGTCAAGCGGGTCAGCCAAGAGCTCGGCGGCAAATCGGCCAATATCATCCTGCCGGATGCCGATCTCGAAAGTGCCGTCCGTAAGGGGGTTGACGCATGTTTCGGCAATAGCGGGCAATCCTGCGACGCGCCGACCCGGATGTTCGTGCCGGCCGATCGCGAGACCGAGGCGCTGGCCTTCGCCAAAGCGGCCGCCGAAGCGCTGCGGGTGGGTCCGCCGCTGGACGCCGGCACCGATCTCGGCCCGGTCGTCAGCCAGACCCAATATGACAAGATCCAGGGAATGATCGAAGCCGGCATCGCCGAAGGCGCCACGCTGGTGACGGGCGGATTGGGGCGTCCCGAGGGTCTCGATCACGGCTATTATGTCAAGCCTACCGTGTTCGGCCACGTCAAACCCGACATGCGGATCTCCCGCGAGGAAATCTTCGGTCCGGTTCTGTCGATCCTGTCCTATACAGACGAGGCGGACGCGATCCGGCTCGCCAACGACACGGTCTATGGTCTGGCGGCTTACGTTCAGGGCGGCGATCTTGCTGCGGCCCGTCGCGTCGCCGGCCGGTTGCGCGCCGGGCTCGTCAACATCAACTATCCCGATTGGGACACGCGCGCTCCGTTCGGCGGCTACAAGCAATCGGGCAACGGCCGCGAATATGCGGATTTCGGCATCCATGATTTCGTCGAGACGAAGGGGATCGCGGGCTATGGCGAGGATTGATCGTCCAGGCCTGGAAGGTCTCGCTTCATGACGATCGACACCTGCTCGAAGCCGTGACGCTCGAAAAAGTGGTGCGCACGGTCGTTGCGGGCACCGCTTTCCAGAAACAGCCGCAAAAATCCGGCCGTCCGGCAGGTCCTTGCGATCCAATCCAGCATGGCGCGCCCGGCGCCCTGGCCACGAGCGCCCGTGACCAGCAGATCCTCGAGGGTCGCGAACGGCGTCCTGACGCCCGGCATGAAGGACACGAAGGCGAAGCCGACGATGGTGCCATTCGCGGTCGCGACCGCCAGTTTCGTATGCGGGTCCGTGGTCGGGCGGGCCGCGTCCGCGATGGCTTTGGTGGCCGAGGAGAGGATGATGGCGCCGAGGTCGGAGGCCCAGCGATCGGGCGTTTCCGCGCGGCCGAACTGAAGCTCGGAATGGGAAATATAAGAGGGGTCCGCACCGGCCACGAAGAGCCGCGCGATGTCACTCGCGATGGCGGGGTCACGACACCATCCCGTTTCGATCTCGTGGACGGGCTGGTACAGGTCTTCCATGGTCAATCCAAGGCTACGGTGGAGCGGCTCGACAGGCGAACGGCAGTTTCGCTCGAAGGAACGCGCTCTAGCACGAAAATTGTATCCGATTTTGCATCCAAAAGCCTCCGGCGTTTGAGGGCTGGCGCGGATCGATCGAACGGGCATCGGGGACGGCATGACGGGCAATGATCGGATGGGGACGATGTCGACCGATACGGCAATGACAGAGACCAGAAGCCGGCTGCCGCGCAGCCTTTACGCCGAGACGGCGCGTGAGCGGGCCGACACCGGCCCGGTCGTCGCACCCAAACGCGTCGATGTCGCGGTGATTGGCGGTGGCTTCACGGGCTTGTCGACCGCGTTGCATCTCGCGCAACGCGGGGTCGATGTCGCGGTGCTGGAGGCCAACGAGCCCGGCTGGGGCGCGTCGGGTCGCAATGGCGGGCAGGTCAATTCGGGCCTGAAATACGAGCCGGATCAGATCGAGTCCGATTTTGGCGCCGAGCGGGGGCGGCGCATGGTGGCGTTCTCGGGCGACGCTCCCAACCTCGTCTTCGACCTGATCCGTACCCATCAGATTCGCTGCGAGGCCAATCAATCCGGCACCATCCGGGCCGCCTTCACCCGAGGCTCGGCGGATTATCTTCGCCGCGCCACCGAGGGGTGGCAGCGGCGCGGCCTCCCGGTCGAGGGGCTCGATCGCGATGCTGTCGCAAGGGCGTCGGGCACCGATCGATATCAGTTCGGGGCGCTCGATCGACGCGGCGGCTCGGTCAATCCGCTCGGCTTTGCGCGGGGGCTCGCCGATGCCGCGATCAAAGCCGGGGCCGCGATCCACGGACAGACGAAGGTGACGGCGCTGTCGCGTCAGGGCGACGGCTGGAGCGTTTCGACCCCGAACGGTGTCGTGACCGCCACCTGGGTCGTGTTGGCCACCAACGGCTACACGGACGACCTCTGGCCCGGCCTTCGCCAATCGATCGTGCCGGTCTATAGCGGCATCGTGGCGACCGAGCCTCTCCCCGCCGCGATCGCCGATCGGATCCTGCCGCATCGCTCTGTGCTCTACGAGCATGAGTCCGTCACGGTCTATTTCCGCCTCGATGCACAGAACCGCCTGTTGATGGGGGGCCGCAGCCGTTTGCGAAATCTCGAAGGACCGGACGGCTTTCGCGACCTCACGGCTTACGCGAAGCGGCTCTATCCGTTCATCGGCGACCCCGCCTGGTCGCATGGATGGAACGGACAACTCGCGATCACGCCGGATCACTACCCGCATCTGCACGAGCCGGCGCCGCACCTGATCGCCTGCCTCGGCTATAATGGACGCGGCATCGCGATGGCGACCGCCATGGGCGGGGAGATCGCCCGGCGCGTCACGGGAACGGCGGCGGCCGATCTCACCATGCCGGTGACGCCCATCAAGCCGATGCGCCTGCATGCGCTGTGGCCCGTCGCCGTCAAGGCGCGGATCGCCTACGGGCGAGCCCGCATGGCGCTCGGCCTCTGATCAGGCGGCCTTGCTCCCGTCGAGAGGGACGAGGCCGCACCAGTCCGCCACGAAGGTCGCAATCACCAGCGTGGTCTTGCGGACGCTGTCGAGGTCGGACCATTCGTCGAAGCCGTGCAGGCCCGACCCGCTGGGGCCGTAGCAGAGGCCGGGAATGCCGTAGTAGAGACCATAGAATCGCGTGTCGTTGACGCCGGTCGAAGCCCGCTGCTCCATGGCATCGCCGAATACGCCGTGATGCGCCGCGCCGAGGACCGCCTCGGCTTCGCCGCCCGGCTCCAACACGTAACCGTCCGCCTGAAAGCCGTTCCAGGTGACCTCGGGCGGGTGATCGGCCATGAACCTATCCTGCCCGGCGGCCTCGGCGATCGCCTCCAGCACCTCGGCTCGCGCCTCCGACAGCGCCGTGCCGGGCATCAGACCGATCCGGCAATCGACCTCGCACCACGCCGGCGTCGAACTCGGCCAATCGCCGCCCCGGATGACGCCGGGATTGAACTTGACCGGGTTGTCGACCCCCTGGAAGACGAGATCGTCCTTGGCTCGCGCATTGATCCGCGCCGTCAGGGCTTCCAGCGCCGTCAACACGCGATAGGCCGACATGATCGCATTGGTTCCGGTCTGGCTGTTCATCACATGGACAGGCGCGCCTTGCACGCGGATGCGGAACCACATCACTCCGACATGGCCACGCGTGATGGTCTGGCCGGTCGGCTCGGGGATCAGCACCGCATCGGCGCGATAGCCGCGCGCCAGGGTCGAGAGAGCCCCGTTGCCGGTGCATTCCTCCTCCGTGACGGTCTGCAGGTAGACGTCCGAGCCGGGCGCGTAGCCCGCGTCGTGCAACGCCTGCAGCGCAAAGACGAGGCATGACACGCCCGATTTCATATCCTGCGCGCCGCGCCCGTTCATGCGGCCGTTGCTGATCGCGGGCTCGAACGCCGGGGTCGACCACATGCCGGCCGGGCCGGGCGGCACCACATCGACATGCCCCTGCAGGATGAGGCTTTTGCCAACAGCATCGGGTGCACGCAGCGCCGCCACCACCTGCACCGCCTTGGTGTAATCGGTATCCATCACCGGCGAGAAGCCGGGCAGGTGGCTCATCGCGACCTCGCTCAGCGTATAACGATCGACGCTCCAGCCGCGTGAAGCGAAATCGCGCGCCAGCCAATCCTGGCAGGGGGCCTCTTCGCCTCTGATGCTCGGGAATGCCACGAGGGTTTGCAGCCAGGCCGTCTGCTGGTCGAAATTTGCGTCAATGGCGGCCGACAAGCGGGCCATCAGGTCGGGATCGGGCATGGAGCGCCTTATCTGTCTTGTCGCCGTCAGTCTGAAACGTCAGTGGGTCGAGGGGAAGCCGGCCGCAGCTTTCATCTGATGCGTCCAGTAGATCATCTGGGCTGGAATTTTGCCGAGTTTGCCGCCCGCATAGGGCAGGCCGAACGCCTCGAAGAGCGTCCATGTCTCGTCGCCTTCGACAATCGCCTTGGCGATCACGTTCCCGACCGCCGACGTCAGCGAGACGCCGAGGCCACCGAAGCCGGTGGCATACCAGACGTCCGGCTCGATCTGCCCGATGACCGGCATCTTGTGCCGGGTGAACGGCATCATGCCGCCCCAAGCGACCTCGACATGCGCCTCTGCCAGAGCCGGATAGAATTTCACCATGTCGCGCCGCAGAAGGGCGGCGATCCGCTTCGGATCGGGCTGCCAGGCAAGGACACGGCCGCCCCAGAGCAATCGGGTATCGGCAAGCGGGCGGTAGTAATTTACCGCCACCGTATTGTCGAAGATCGCGTAGGGAACCCGGATCGCATCCTTGAGCCGCTCGCCGAGCCGTTCTGTCGCCATCACGAAGGTGGCGATCGGCACGGTGGCGCCGGAGATCGCGGATTGCAGACCGTTGATATAGCCGCCGCAGGTGATCACGATGCGATCCGCCCGAATCGTCCCTCGCGCGGTGCGAACCGTCTTGCGGCCTGGGCCGGTCTTGAGGTCGAGCGCCGGGGTGCGCTCAAACAATTTCACGCCACGCTCCGCGCCGGCCCGCGCCAAACCGCAGGTGAGGTTGAGGGGATGCAGCGCGAGTGTCGAGGGCACGAACAGCGCATCCGAATATTGTGTGGTCGACAGCGCGTCACGCAGTTTGTCGGCCGGCCAATAATCGTAGGTTAGGCCGAACTTGTCGGCCATATAGGCCTGTGTTTTTCGCAGATCTTCGCTCTTGGTCGCGATATTGCACTTCAGCGCTCCCGTCTGGACAGGCCCGCAATCGATGCCGTAATCGGTGATGCGCTTCCGGACCAGCGCGAGGCCATGGCTGGCGATGGCCTGAAATTCCCGTGCGCGCGACAGGCCGACCCGGTCGACGAGCGCCTCGCCGCCATTGGGGAAGATCTCGGACGCAAAGCCGCCGTTGCGCCCTGAGGCGCCCCAGCCGATCCGCTCGGCCTCGATCAGCGCAACCGAATGCCCACGCTCGGCGAGATCGAGCGCCGTCGCGCAGCCGGCCAGCCCGCCACCGATCACCAGCGTCTCGACGTCGAGGTCGCCGTCGAGAGGTGGATAGTCGCGCGTTTCGGTTCGCGTGCGGGAATAATAGCTGTCGACATCCGCCATGGCGATCGAAGATCCTTCGTCAGATGTTGGCCGGCGCAGCGCTTCGTTTCAGCGGACTGCGCCGGGTTGTCGATCAGCCCGTGGCCGGCTTGTGGATCGCGTAGAATTTCCGCACGGGCTCGAGATTCTCCCACGTGCCCTTGAAGCCGGCCGGAACCACGAAGCTGTCACCGCTTCGGAAGATTTCGGCATGGCCGCCGGCATCCGTCAATCGGACGGTGCCCTCGAGCAGGAAGCAAATCTCGTCGATCGCGTAGGTCACCTCGGATCGGCTCGGCTCGCTCGACCAGAACCCGGCCTGAAAACGGCCGGTCGGGTCGGCGTACCATTGCTTCGTCGTGGTCGTGCCCTGACCATCTGGCTGCTGTCCCGCGTCGAAACGGATCGGGCGGACAGGGTCGGTCATTTCGGTCATCGATGATCCCTCGGAAGACGGTGTGGCCGCGACATCAGCGTAGGAGCCGCGTCCAGATCTTGTCGCGCAGGTCGAGCGCGGCTTTCGAGCAATCCTTGACCGGACGGAACAGCGCGATCGTCTCCTTCGAGACATTGACGGCCGGGTCATCCTTCAGGCTGGCATCCATAAATTGATCGGAGCCGGTGATCGCATTGTTATAGCCGGTGAAATTTGTGGCTTCCGCGGCGTTCTTCGGCTCGAGCATCCAGTTCAGGAAGATCTTGGCGTTTTCGACATTCTTGGCCCCCTTGGGGATGACGAGGTTGTCGCCCCACAGGTTCACGCCCTCTTTCGGGAAGACATAAGCGACGGTCGGCAGCTTTTTATGGGCGCGGTGAAACGAGCCGTTCCACATTTGCTGCATGGCGACTTCGCCGCTCGCGACACGATCCACGGTGCCTTCGGCGTTATAGACCTTGACGGCCGGCTTCTGCTTTTCCAGCAATTCGAGGATCTTCTGACCTTCCTTAGGGTCTGCGGTGCAGTAATCGTAACCGAGATAATAAGCAGCCGCGCCGAAAACCTCGCCTGAATCCTTCAACATGCCGATCTTGCCGACCAGTTCGGGGCGGGGCTCGAAGAGTTCCTTCCAGCTGTTGTCGATCTTGCCGCCCGTCACCTTGGCGGTGTCGTAGGCAATGGCGGTCGTGCCCCACATATAGGGCACCGAATAGGCGCGGGCCGGGTCGAAATCAGGATGATCGAAGGGGGCTTTGATGTTCTTGTAATTCGTAAAGGTCGATGCATCGAGCTTCAGCACAAGGCCGTCGCGGATCATCGCTTGCACGGTCGGCCCGGTCGGCACCACCACATCATAGCCTCCGCCGCCCGCCTGGATCTTGGCCAGCATCGACTCGTTGGTGTCATAGGTATCGAGCGTGACCGCAATTCCGGTCTCGGCCTCGAACCGCTTCAACAGGTCGGGCGACATGTAGTTCGACCAGTTGTAGAGCACCATCTGCTTCGTTTCGGCGAAGGCGGAGATGTGCGGCGACAGGGTCGCGGCGGCCACGAGATATGCTGCGATGAACCGGCTTTGCATGGCTAAGACCCTCCAGGATATAGGCGCCGCCTTCATTGAAAGCGTCGGCCGATGAGATAGGACGCCGTCAGCAAGGTGACGGAGACGGCGATGAGAATGGTCGAGATGGCATTGACGGCGGGCGTGACGCCCATCCGGACCATGCTGAACACGTAGACCGGCAGCGTCGTGGAGCCCGGTCCAGACACGAAATAGCTGACCACCACATCGCCGAGCGATCCGATGAAGGCTAGCATCGCGCCCGAGATGATGCCGGGCCAGATGAGCGGCAGGATGATGCGCCGGAACGTCGCCCAAGGCGGCGCGTAGAGATCGGCGGCGGCTTCGGCCAGCGAGGCGTCGAGCCCCTGCAGGCGCGCCCGGATCGGCAGATAGGCGATCGGGATCGCGAAGACCGTATGGGCCAGCATCAAGCTGAACAGGCCGAGCGGAATACCAATCGCGACAAAGAAGAGAAGGATCGCGATGGCGGCGACGATGTCGGGAACGATGAGCGGCATGGCGAGACTGGCCTCCGCAACACCTTGGCCGCGAAACCGAGCCTTGCTGGTCGCCAGGCCCGCCATGATGGCGATCACGGTACCGGCCACCGTTGCGACGCTTGCGACCACGAGAGAGTTCTTCAGGGCCCGCAACATGTCGGCGTCGCCGGCCACGACGCCGTACCATCGCGTGCTGAACCCCTCCCAGCGCGAGAGGGAACTGTCGCCGGCGCTGAACGACAGCACGATGAGGACGATGATCGGCACATAGAGGAACGTGAACACCGCCATGGCGGTGAAGCGTGTGGCGGGAAACCGCCAGAGAGCCTGACCCTCGCTCATGAGGCGGCCTCGCCGCCGCGGCGGTAACGCATCGCGTGCAACCAGAGCGCCAGAAGGATGAGCCCGAGCAGCACGAAAGCCAGCGCCGAGCCAAAGGGCCAGTTCCGCGCCTGCCCGAACTGCTGCTGGATGAGACTGCCGATCATCATCGATTTGGCGCCGCCGAGCAGTTCCGGACTGACGAAGGAGCCGAGGCAGGGCACGAAGACCAGGATGACGCCGCCGGTGATGCCCGGCATCGCGAGCGGCAGGATGATGCGGCGGACAGCCTGCAGGCGGTTGGCGCCGAGATCAAAGGCCGCCTCGACGTAGCGGCGGTCGATCTTCTCCATGCTGACGTAGATCGGCAGGATCATGTAGGGCAGGAACGAATAGACAAGGCCGATGCCGGTCGCCAGAGGCGTGTAAAGGATCTCGAGCGATTGGGTCCGGAGATGAAGGCCCATCAGGACCCAATCGACGACCCCGTCGCTCCGCAGCATCAGCACCCATGAATAGTTCCGCACGAGAAGGTTCGTCCAGAACGGAACCGTCACCAGAAAAAGCAGAAGCGTTCGGCGCGAGGGTGGTTGAAATGCCATCCAGAGCGCGGTCGGGAAGGCCAAGATCAGCGTGCAGGCGGCCGTTATGGCCGCAAGACCGATGGAGCGTAGGAAAATCTGGATGTAGTCGGTATTGACGACGAGATTGTCTTCGAGGTCGCGCTCGAACAGAAACTGCAGATAGGCATCGGCGGTATGCTGGCCCCAGAGCACGCCGCCATCGGGCCCGCGCTGCAGCGTCGACACATAGGCCATGAAGCCGAGCGGCACGAGGAAGAGGATGCCCACCGTGAAAAGGGCCGGAAACAGCAGGGCCGTGCGCTCGAGTTTGAGGGTCATGCACCAAGAACCCTGATGGCGTCCGGCGGAAGCGTCACGCTGACGGCCGCCCCTTGCGGGAAACGCGGTTTGGAATTCGTGCGGTTCTGCTCGCAGATGCGGAACCGGCCACCCTGCTGGAGCGCGACGTAATAGGTCGTGTCTCCGCCCTCGTAGACGACCTGATCGACGGTTCCTGGCAAGGCGCCGAGGCCCCGCTCGCTGAGCCAGGTCCGCTCGGGACGGATCACGAGCGCGACGGTCTGCCCGATCGGACCCGCGCCGGCATCTGTCTCGACCACGTTGACATCCGTGCCGGACGCGGTGCGGTAGACCTGCGGCGCGATGCGCGTGGCTTCGATCAGATTGGTGTCGCCGATGAAATCGGCCACGAAGCGCGCGGCCGGACGCTCATAGATGTCCTCCGGCGATCCGATCTGCAGGATCTTGCCGCCGCTCATGACCGCGATCCGATCCGACATCGTCAGCGCCTCATGCTGATCGTGGGTCACGAATACGAAGGTGATGCCGACATCGCGCTGCAGACGTTTCAGCTCGAGCTGCATCTCGGTTCGCAGCTTCTGGTCGAGAGCCGAGAGCGGTTCGTCGAGAAGCAGCACACGGGGGCCGGGTGCGAGCGCTCGGGCGAAGGCGACGCGTTGTTGCTGGCCGCCGGAGAGTTGGGAAGGCATCCGCGATCCCAGCCCCTCGAGCCGCACCAGGGCCAGCATTTCGGCGACGCGCGGCCCGATCTTCGCCTTTGGATGGCCGCTCATTTCGAGCCCGAAGGCGATGTTCCGCTCCACCGACAGGTGCGGGAAGACCGCATAGCTTTGAAACACGGTATTGACCGGACGGCGGTAGGGCGGAAGCCCGTCGAGCGCCTGACCGTGAACTTTGATCGAGCCTGAGTCGGGGGTCGAGAAACCGGCGATCGACCGCAACAGCGTTGTCTTGCCGCAACCGGAGGGGCCGAGGAGGGTGAAAAACTCGTTCGACCGGATCGTCAACGAGACCTGATCGAGCGCCCGCATGGCCCCATAGGCCTTGACGAGATCGCGGCAATCGACGGCAGCCTCGATGCCCTTGCTGGCTCGCGAGGGGCGCCCAGGTTCGACCGACGTCACCGGATCGGAATGCACAGCCCCCAAGAACACTCTCCCAAATCCCGCATAACCAAACGGCTCGATTGGCTGCAATTGGTTCAAGATTGGCATAGTTGTTCGATCGTCGAAAGCGCAAATTTATACCTGAACTGCTCAATATCATGACGCAATGCAGCAATAAAGGGCGGTTTGACACTGTGTTATGTTGCAGCTTGCCGCGACATGGGATTCGCCTTAATTGGTCTAGTGTCGATCGAATTCAGCGAGGGATGCGTGCCCAGCAAGGACGAAACGGGACGTGCAGCACCCGCCGCAAATGTCCGCGCCCGGGCGCGGCAGCAGGTCGATCAGCTGCATGCCATGATCGAGCGGACGATCGACCAAGGTCGGATCAAACCCGGCGAGCGGATCGCGACCGAGCGGGCACTCGCGGCGCAATTTGGTGCGTCGCGCAGTGTGGTGCGGAGCGCCTTGGCCGAATTGCACAAGGCCGGCAAGATCGTCCGCAAGGTCGGCCATGGCACGATCGTGCAGGAAAGCCCGCAACTCCCGCGCCCCGTCGATACGTTTCGCCTGCTCGACACGAGCCCGGCCGACATGCTCGATTTCAGATTGGCGCTGGAGCCCGGGTTAGCCGACATGATCACGCTGCAGGCGAGCGATGCCGACCTCGCCGCAATCGTCGATTGCGTGAACCAGGGCGATCGGGCCAGTGGCCTGCAGGAATGGGAGGAGTGGGACCGCGCGTTCCATCGCTTGGTGGTGGCCGCGTCCCATAATCGACTCGCGATCAGCGTTTACGACGCGGTGATCGGCATCCGGCATGAAAAACCCTGGCTGCTGACCAAACAGGGCCACACCGATCTGGACCACTGGAAGCGCTACCAGGATGATCATCGCCGGATCGCTTTGAGCTTGTCGAATCGCGATGCCGTCGGCGGCGCTGTCGCGATCCGCGATCATCTCCTGAAGGTCCGGCTCAAGATGCTCGGGATCTGAAGGCAACAAGCCTGACCTTAAAGAAGCATCGAGGCCACCATGCATTGCGCTGACTTGCCGTTTGCGGAGGACGCCTTTCTGGAAAGGCTGCAGCGGTGGACGACCTGCGAGAGCCCCACCTGGGACGGATTGGCCATCGACCGCATGCTCGACATCGCGGCCCGCGATCTCGTGCTTGCGGGCGCGAGCGTGGAGCGGATTGCCGGGCGGATGGGGTTCGGGGGCGCCGTGCGAGGCCGGTTTCCGCACCCGAAGGCGGCTGAGCCCGGCCTTCTCGTTTTAGCCCATCTCGATACGGTCCACCCCGTTGGCACGTTGGGGACGCTACCCTGGCGCCGCGACGGTGACCGATGCGAAGGGCCGGGCATTCTCGATATGAAGGCGGGCGCCTGCCTCGCCGTGCAGGCGATGGAGGAGCTCGCGGCTGCCGGCATCGCGACGCCTTTGCCGGTCACGATCCTGTTCACGGGCGACGAAGAGGTCGGGACGCCGAGCACCCGCGATCTCATCGAAGCCGAAGCGCGCCGGCATCGTTTCGTGCTGGTCCCCGAACCCGCGCGGCTCAACGGCGACCTTGTCACAGGACGCTATGCGATCGCGCGGTTCGTGGTCACCACGACGGGGCGTCCGAGCCATGCCGGAGCCCGCCTGGCCGAAGGGCGATCTGCGATCCGGGCGATGGCCGACCGGATCATCGCGATCGAGGAGATGACGACCGAGGATTGCACCTTCAGCGTCGGCGTGGTGCGGGGCGGCCAATGGGTCAATTGCGTCGCCACGACCTGCGTGGCCGAAGTGCTCAGCATGGCCAAGCGCCAGGAGGATCTCGATCGCGGCGTCGCCGCGATGCTGGCGATGGCGGGATCGCGGAACGGCGTGTCGTTCGATGTCACGCGCGGTGTGACGCGGCCGGTTTGGGAGCCGAAGGCGGGAACGCTCGCCATGGTGGCGACCGTGCAGCGGCTTGCCTCCGAGATGGGGCTGACGATCGGCCATGGCAGCGCGGGCGGCGGATCGGACGGCAATTTTACGGGCGCGCTCGGCATTCCGACGCTCGATGGGCTCGGAGCCGTCGGCGATGGTCTGCATCGGCTCGACGAGCATATCGCGATTGCGGCGACGCTGCAGCGCGGCCGCTTGCTGGCCGGCCTGCTCGCAACCCTGATGTAAGACGTCAGCCCCGCGCGGCTGCGATCCACGGATTGGCGCGCTCATAGGCGTAGGCAAGCCGCAGCACCGAGAGATCGTCGCGCGGGCGCCCCACGATCTGCACACCCATCGGGAGATGGCCTCCCTCGCCGCCGAAGCCGACCGGGAGGCTGATGGCCGGCAAACCCGACAGAGTGACGGGCGCCACCACCTCCATCCAGCGATGATAACTGTCCATCGGGCGACCCGCGATGGAGCGAGGCCATGTGGTCTCGACCGGAAACGGAAACATCTGAGCGGCCGGGAGAGCCAGAAAGTCGACGTCCAAAAAAATCTGCTGCAGGGTGGCGTACCATGACGACCGGACCACGGCCGCCTCGTAGACGTCCTGCGCCGTCAAAGCCAAATATCCCTCGCATTCCCACAGCGCCTCGGGCTTGAGCAGCGCCCGTTTGGCGGGATCGCGATAATGCTCCATGAATTTGCCGCCGGTGGAGAATTGCCGCAGCACCACGAAGGCTTGCCACAGCGCTTCCGCATCGAAGTCCGGGACGAGCGGCACGATCGTGCAGCCGAGCGCTTCGAGGCGCGCCAGGCCACTGCGGCAGAGGTCGAGCACCCCGTTCTCCATCGGCAAATGTCCACCGAAGTCGCCGAGCCAAGCGATCCGGGCCGGGCCGAACCCCTCCAGATGCTGCTCGTAGCGGAAGCCGGTGCCGTCCAGCGAGAGGGGCGCCCTTGCATCATGGCCAGCCTGGACCGAGAGCAACAACGCCAGATCCTCGACATGCCGCCCCATCGGTCCGTCGGTCGAGAGCTGCGACATGAAGGCGTCGGGCGAAGCGGTGGAGGGAACGCGCCCTTGCGATGGCCGCAAGCCGAAGACGTTGTTCCAGGCTGCCGGATTGCGGAGCGAGCCGCCGAAATCGCTGCCGTCTGCGATCGGCAGCATCGAGAGAGCCAGCGCCACTGCCGCTCCGCCGCTGGAGCCGCCGGCGCTGCGGCTCGGGTCGAAGGCGTTCCGGGTCGCGCCGAAGATCGGGTTGTAGGTATGCGAGCCGAGGCCGAATTCCGGCGTATTGGTTTTGCCGATGATGATGGCGCCGGCCCCCCGTACCCGCGCCACCGCCAGAGCGTCGGCGTCCGGCACGTTGTCGGAGTAGAGGGGCGATCCAAGGGTCGTCCGCAGTCCCTTGGTGGCTGCGAGATCCTTGATGGCGATCGGCAGGCCATGAAGTGGACCGATCGTTTGGCCACGCGCGACCGCCTCGTCGGCCCTTTCGGCCTCGGCGAGAATATCGGCGGCCGGGCGCAAAGACACGATCGCGTTATAGGTCGGGTTGAACGTCTCGATCCGCGACAGAAAGGCCGACACGACCGCCCGAGACGTGACGGTGCGGGACGCGATGAGCCGTGCCAACTCCGTGGCGCTTCGTCGCGCGAGGTCGTCGGTCTTTGGGTTTGAGGGAGTAGCTTTGTCATTCATGCGCCGGAGGATCGGCACCCGGCGCGGTGATGTCAACGCGGGAGTGCGTGAGGCGCGGAAGCCATTCTGATCGGCCGCATCGCGTCTTCGGGGTTGCTCAAGACGTGGGCGGCCCGCATCATCCGATCATGATCGTGTTGGACCTTCGATGACTGACGACCGCCGCACCGAACCCGCTGTGCCTGACGAGCACGGCCCAAGCCGACCGACCGCGAAAAGTGCCGAAACGCGGGCCCGTATCGTCGCCGGGGCGCTTCGGGCGCTCGAAACGCATGGGCTCGGCCAGACCACGACGCGACGGATCGCGGAGGAGAGCGATATCCGGCTGGCGACGCTGCATTATCATTTCAGCAGCAAGGAAGCGGTGCTGCTCGCGGTTCTCGAGATGATGATCGACGACATGACCGCGACCCTGACGGCGCGGACCCGCTCCTCCGACGCGCTTGACGCGCGGATCGCCTATATTCTGCGGGCGTCCTGGAGCTATGTCGAGCAGACCCGAGCCAAGCAGATCGTTCAATATGAACTGACACTCTACGCCGTCCGCACGAAGGGGTGCGAATGGCTCGCGGCGCGCCAGTATCAAGCCTATGTCGGCGCCTATGTGGATTTATTGTCGGGTGGCCGTGCGTCGCCGGAGTTGGCGGCGGCGGATGCAGAGGACTTGGCCCGGCTGATGCTCGCCGGCATTGATGGACTGATCCTTCAATCGCTGGCTGGCGCATCGGAATGCGATTTGCGGGCAAGTGTCGAAGCCTTGACGGTTGGCGTGCAGGCACGTGCGGCACGGCTGTCGCCTCGCGGCGCGCGACTGAAGAGGATTGCGGCCGCATGAGAAGCGCCGAGCCAGCCCTGCGAATGCCGGCCGAATGGGAGCCGCACGAGCGCTGCTGGATGGCGTGGCCCTGCCGCGCCGAGGCGTGGCGCCATGGCCTCGGATCCGCCCGCATGGCTTTTGCGGCCGTCGTGCAGGCGATCGCCCGGTTCGAGCCCGTGACCGTCATGGTTCGTGTCGACGATCTCGACGAAGCGAGGGGTCTGATTGGCAGCGCAGCGACGTTGGTGCAAACCGAACTCGACGACAGCTGGACACGCGACACCGGCCCGACCTTTGTGCTCGCAGGCGACGGCACGCTTGCCGGCGTCGACTGGGGCTTCAATGCCTGGGGGCTCGTCTACGATGGATTCGCGCGCGACGCTCGGCTGGCGCGGCACATCATCGATCACGCCGGCGCGCACCGGATCGTCGGGCCGCAGATCCTCGAAGGCGGCTCGATCCATGTCGATGGACAAGGCACGCTGATCACCACCGAGGAATGTCTCTTCGATCCCCGACGCAACCCACATCTGTCGAAGCCGGATATCGAGCGGCATCTGCGCGCCATGCTCGGCGTCGACACCGTGATTTGGCTGAAGCGGGGGCTCACCAACGATGAAACGCGCGGCCACGTCGACAATATCTGCTGCTTTGCCGCGCCCGGCCACGTGCTGCTGCCCGCGACAGGCGATACGAGCGACCCGGATTACGCCATCCTGATCGAGGCCCGAGCGGCGCTGGAAGCGGCGGTCGACGCGCGCGGGAGAAGTCTGATCATCACGACCCTGCCGATGCCACCGCGTCGCCGCGATCAAGCCGGTGACGTGCTGGCGCTCTCCTACGTGAATTTCTACATCGCCAACGGCGGCCTCGTCATGCCAGGCTTCGACGAGGCGACTGATCATGACGCGGCCACGGTCCTGTCGTCGGTCTTTCCGGGCCGCGAGATCGTGATCGTACCGGGCCACGGCATCGCCGATGGCGGCGGCAACATCCATTGCATCACGCAGCAGCAGCCAAAAGCGGTGCTCAGATCGCCAATCGCTTCTGCATGAAGATGCGCTTGTGTCCCGGCGGCTGATCGAACACCGCGCCGAACGGCACGAAGCCGAGGCTTTCGTAGAAATCTGGCGCCTGAAAATCATAGGTGTCGAGCCAGATGCCGATACAGCCGCGTTCGATCGCGATGCGCTCGGCCTCCGCCATGATGTCCCGGCCGAGACCCTGGCCCCGCAGGTGCGCCGGCACGAAGACGAGTTCCACGATCAGCCATCGGAAGAGCGACACGCCCCAGAGGCCGCCGATCGTCGCTCCGGCCTCGTCCTTCAGCAGGATCGCCAGATGCTTGATGTCGAGCGGGCCTGCCTGTTCGGCCTCGAAATCGGCGAGGCGCGACAGCAGGATCTCGCGATCGGCCCGGTCGGGAACGGCCGGGATGACGAGTTTGGGGCGATCCGTCGACATACGTCTGACTCAGATCCGCCCGACGTCGGTGATGGCGCTCTCGAACGTATCCGCGATCGTATCGGCCTGCGCCTTGGTCAGGACCAGTGGCGGCGAAAGGATGAACGTGTCGCCGAGGTTACGGAGCAGCACGCCTTGCTGCTTGCACTTTTCGGCGATCCGAGAGCCGTAATTTGCCGAGGCGGCGAAGGCCTCTTTCGTGTCCGGATTCTTGACGAGCTCGATACCGATCATCAACCCGAGGCCGCGCACGTCGCCCATGGTGGGATGGCGCTGCTGCACATCCCTGAGGCGTGCCAGGAGGTGGGACCCGACCTCGCCGGCATTCCGATCCAAATGCTCCCTCTCGACGATGTCGAGATTGGCGAGTGCTGCGGCGCAGGCCAGCGGATGCCCCGCATAGGTGTTGCCGTGCCAGAAGGCCGCCATGGTGAACTGGCTCTCATCCTCGGTCACGAAGGCATCGGCCACCCGCTTGTTCATCACGGTCGCGCCGAGCGGCACGTAGCCGCTGTTGATGCCTTTGGCGAACACCATGATGTCCGGTTTGACGCCCCAGTGGCGCGAGCCGAACATCGATCCCAGACGGCCGAAGCCGGTTACCACCTCGTCCGAGATGAGCAACACGCCATGCTTGTCGCAGACGGCGCGGATCAGCGGCCAGAAGTTCGCGGGCGGCACGATGACGCCGCCGGCACCCTGCACGGGTTCGGCGATGAAGGCCGCGACGCTTTTCGGCCCTTGATAGGTGATCTCGCGGTCGAGCAGTTCGGCGCAGAGGCGACCGAGTGCTTCCGGGTCCTCGGTGAACGGATTGCGGTAGACGTGCGGCGTCTCGACCTGACTGAAGCCGGCGAGCAGCGGCTCGAAATGCTCCTTGTAGGCAGGCGTTCCGTTGGCCGACAGGGCGCCGAGCGTCACGCCATGATAAGCGCGCTTCAGCGAGATGATCTTGTGGCGATTGGGTTCGCCGACATGACGCCAATATTGGCGCACCAGCTTGAAGGCGGCTTCGTTGGCCTCCGAACCACCGGACGAATAGAACGCCCGCGCCATTCCTTCATGGGATGCCATGGCGCAGAGTCGTTCGGCCAGGACGACCGATGGCGTCGTCGTCGTGCCGCCGAATTGCGAATAATAGCTGATCTTTTCGAGTTGGTCGCGGATCGCCTGTTTGATCTCGTCGCGGCCATGCCCGACGTTGACGTTCCAAAGGCCGGCCTGTCCGTCGATGTAGCGCCGTCCCTCGCTGTCGATGATGTAGACGCCTTCGCCTCCCTCGATCACCAGCGGCGGGTTCTTGGCCGCATAACTCGCATTGGTGAACGGGTAGAGCATGTGCCGCGTCAGCGTGTCGTTGGGGCGGGATGGAGCGAGCATCGTCATGGCCGGGATCTCTCGGTTGGGGCGTCCATGGGACCGGAAGGCCCGATTGGTCCAGCCTAGGTCGCGTCAAATTTTTGGTCAATCGACTAATTTATGCGCGGGGAGCGCCAACCAATCTTGCTTGTTGTCACAACCCGGATAGGCTTGCGACAAGGATCGAAGCCGCCGGAAGCGCTGGCACGATCTCTGCTACGGACCCCACGATCCGAGCAGGATGGGAGGCGGCGACCAGCATGCGGGCCACGATGTTTCGACGGGCGTCCAGATCGACCAGAGCCATTGGCAAGGTGGTGGGCGCATGAGTGTGGCGGCGATCGACCGCGCCGTCTCGGCAGCTCCATTAGACGCGATGGAGCTCCGTGACGAGGCTGCGACACAGGCCGCCATGGTCCTGGTCAAGGTCCAGAACGTCACCAAGAGTTTCGGGACGGGCGATCTCGCGCTGAAGGCGCTCGACGACGTGTCGCTGACCATCAAGACCAACGAGTTTTTCACGCTTCTCGGTCCCTCCGGCTGCGGCAAGACCACGTTGTTGCGGCTGTTGGCGGGCTTCGAGCACCCGACCTCCGGGGTCATCCTTCTCGACAACAAGCATGTGGCCGACGATCCGCCGAACAAGCGGCCGGTCAATACGGTGTTCCAGTCTTACGCTCTGTTCCCGCATATGACCGTCGAGGAGAATGTGGCGTTCGGCCTCCAGCGGCTAGGGCAGCGCGGCCCGAAGGTCGCCGACCAGGTCGGCGCGATGCTGAGGCTCGTGCGGCTCGAAGCCCTGGCCAAGCGCCGGCCGGATCAATTGTCCGGTGGCCAGCAGCAACGTGTTGCCTTGGCTCGCGCCCTGGCCCCGCAGCCCCGCCTGCTGCTGCTCGACGAGCCGCTTTCGGCCCTCGATCTGAAGCTTCGGCGCGGCATGCAGATCGAGTTGAAGCGCATCCAGCGTGAGACAGGCATCACCTTCGTGCTCGTGACCCACGATCAGGAGGAGGCGCTGTCGATGTCGGATCGTATCGCGGTGATGAACCACGGCCGCGTGCTCCAACTCGGCCGCCCCGAAGATATCTATAAGCGTCCCGTGTCGCGCTTCGTCGCCGACTTTATCGGCGAGGCGAACGTACTTCCCGGTTCGCTCGTCGGCCTCTCGAGCGCCTTTGCGGCCATTCGGCCCGAACATGTGGTGGTTTCGGCCGAAACCGGGCCTGGACAAGCGGGCCTCGCCGGCCGGGTGATCGACATCACCTATCTCGGTGCCACCACGTCCTGTGCGATCGCCCTGGCGGACGGCACCGTGGTCAAGACCGTGCGGGGCGATCTGCCGCCGCTCGCGCCCGAGCAAGCCGTGACCTGCGTGTTCCCGTCAGGCGCACTCTTGCCGCTCGAGGCCTGAGTCATGGCTGTCGCTTTGAAACGAGATCGCGCGCTTCTGCTGGCCGCACCGGCGTTGATCACCATCGTGGTCTTCATGCTGTTGCCCATGGCGATCGCGCTTGTGTATTCGTTCCTGAGTCCCAGCCCCTATGGCGGGGTGCAGCAGCCATTCACACCAGCCTCCTGGGTCAGGTTTTTCTACGATCGCGATCTCGACGAGACGCTGATCTTCGACACGACTTACCTTCAGATCTTCTCGCGCTCGATCATCCTGGCGGTGCTGACGACCATCGGTTGCTTTTTGATCGGTCTTCCGTTGGCCTGGTATATGGCGACGCGGCCGCCGAAGATGCGGTCCATTCTGGTGCTGTTCGTCACCATTCCGTTTTGGACCAACCTGCTGATCCGCACCTATTGCTGGGTTTTGCTGCTGAGGGATCAGGGCCTCGTCAACCAAGCCTTGCAGGCGATCGGCCTTATCAAACAGCCCATCACCTTCCTGTATACGGATGGCGCGATCCTGCTCGGCCTCATCTATTCGAGCCTGCCCTTCATGGTGCTGCCGATCTATGGCGCGCTCGAGAAGGTCGATCCGCGCCTGATCGAGGCGGCTTACGACCTCTATGCCGACCGATGGGCCATCATGCGAAAGATCGTGTGGCCGCTCGCCAAACCCGGCGTGGCGGCCGGAACGCTTCTGGTGTTCGTGCCGGCGCTCGGCGCCTTTCTGCAGCCCGACATTCTCGGCGGTGGCAAGAAGCTGATGATCGGCAGCCTGATCCAGCAGCAATTCACCACGTCGCGCGATTGGTCCTTTGGCGCGGCCTTGTCGATGATCCTGATGATCTTCGTGCTTGGCGCCCTGATGTGGAGCGCTTGGCGACGACGGCATCCGGGGGTGTCGGTATGAACGCCAGAAGCGGAGAAGGCCGATGAAACGGCGGGGCTTCGACTGGCGGCGGATGCCGGAATATCGCCTGCTCAGCATTGCGGCGTTGATCTTCCTCTATGCGCCGCTCGTCGTTCTCGTGGTGCTGGCGTTCAACAGCAACCGCGTGGCGCTGATCTGGGGCGGCTTCAGCACGCAATGGTTCGTCAAAGCCTTCGGCAACGAAGACCTGCGTCGCGCGGCCATGAACAGCATCATCGTGGCGGCGGTCGCGACCCCGGTTTCGACGTTATTTTCCATTCCGGCGGCCCTTGCGTTTGAACGCGGCACCTTCTTTCCCGGCCGTTCCACGGGCGAGGCGCTGGTGGCCATGCCGCTGATCGCGCCCGAGATCGTCACGGCCATCGCGACGTTGATCTTCTTCGAAGCGATCGGCCTCCATGCCGGCCTCGGCAATGTGATCGTGGCCCATATCGTGTTTTGCATCCCGTTCGCGATGCTGCCGATCCGCGCCCGCCTGCGCGACATGCCACGCGTCATCGAAGATGCGGCGCGCGACCTCTATGCCGACAAATGGCAGGTCTTTTATCGCGTGACGCTCCCGCTTCTGGCGCCCGCGATCGTGGCCGGCGCGACCCTGGCCTTCGTGGTATCGCTCGACGATTTCCTCATCACGCTGATGGTCGCGCAGGCGGGGTCCACGACCTTGCCGGTCTATCTCTACGGCATGCTGCGCCTCGGTGTGACGCCCGAGGCCAATGCCGCTGCCACCATTCTGCTGGTGGTGTCGGTCGCGGCCGTCGTCCTGTCCACCATGCTGGCTCGTGCGCGAGCCGTGAAAGCGTGATCACCACCGAAAGGACTGTACCGATGCAAACCAAAATCGTTATTTCTCTGGCGGCCGCAGCCCTGATGGGATGCGGGGCGGTGGCGCCGGCCCATGCGGCGGGCGACCTCTTCATCTATAATTGGACCGATTATACCGCGCCGGACGTCATCAAGAAGTTTGAGAAAGAGACCGGCATCAAGGTCACGCTCGATACCTATGATTCCAACGAGACGTTGCTGGCAAAGCTGAAATCCGGTTCGGCCGGTTATGACATCGTCGTCGTGTCGTCGGATTTCGTGCCGATCTTTGCCAAGGAAGGTCTGATCCAGAAGATCGATGGGCCCAAGATCCCCGGCTACGACAATATCGACGCCAAGTGGAAGAGCCCGGCTTGGGACAAGGATAACGAATATTCGGTTCCTTATGACTGGGGCGTCACGGCCTTCACGGTGAACACGAAATTCGTCAAAGATCCGGGTGACTCTCTGAAGCTGTTGTTCAGCCCGCCGGAGGACGCGAAGGGCAAGGTCGGCATGTTCGGTGCGCCGAGCGAAGTCATGGCTCTCGCGGAGGTCTATCTTGGTATGACGCCGTGCCAGACCGATCCAGCCAACATGAAGAAAGTGTCGGATCTGCTCGAGGCGCAGGCCCCCTCCGTGAAGGTCTATAATTCGGATGGCATCATCGACCGACAGGGGTCGGGCGAAACCTGGATCCACCAAGCCTGGAACGGCGACGCGGCCCGAACCCGCGCCGTGAACCCCGACGTCCACTTCATCTTCCCGAAAGAGGGTGTGGTCGGCTGGATGGACAATATGGCGGTGCCGACCAGCGCCAAGGATCCCGATAACGCGAAGCTGTTCATCAAATTCATGATGCAGCCTGAGAACAGCGCCATGTCGTCGAACTTCACCCATTACGCCAGTGGCATCGCGGGTGCGGAGAAGTTCTACGATCCGGCCATGAAGGATGCGCCGGAACTTAAGGTGCCGGCCGATCTGAAAATGCAGTTCACGCCCGCTTGCCCGGAAGCCGCGACCAAACTGATGGATCGGGTGTGGACCAAGCTGAAGAAGTGAGCCACGCCGCCACGTGGCGCCACGCTGGCGTCGATGACCTCGACGCCATCATGGATATCCAGAGCGTTGTGCATGACCTCCTGCCCGAGCGGCGGGAGGTCATCGCCGACAAGCTTCGGCATTACGGCGATGGCTGCCTCGCGTTGTGCAGCCGCGACGGCATCGTGCTCGGCTATGGTCTGTCGCATCCCTGGCGTCTCGATGAGGCGCCAGCCTTAGATACGATCATGTCGCGGATTCCAGACGATTCCGATTGCCTCTTCGTCCATGACGTCGCGCTGCTTCCGGCGGCGCGCCGTCAAGGTGCATCCAAGGCTTTCGTCGAGCGGATCAGAACCCTGGCGCGGCGGGACCGCTTGTCAGCCCTGGCGCTCGTCTCGGTTTATGGCACGACGACCGTCTGGGCAGCTCTCGGTTTCGAGTTACGGCCGGTCTCCGCGATGGCGGCGAAACTCGCGGCCTATGGAGAGACGGCACGCTATATGGTGGCGGTCGTCGACGCCCGCGCCGACTGAAAGCCGAAGAGTGTTGCCGCTGCTCCGTCAGCGTCGGCAAAGCAGGATCCTTCTGAAACTCGCGGGGCAATAAATCCGTAACTCTGCCATCAGGTGGAGTTGCAGCGTGTCTCAGAAGCGATATCTCGTCCGGACGTTTGAAACCGACGGCCCCCAAAGTCTGCGGATCGTCAGCACCACGCCGGCCCGGGATGCTGCCGCCGCTATTCAGGCCGCTGAAGCCGACGGGCTGGCGTTTTCGGGAGCGGTGGCTCTCGAAATCCATTGCGACGACGATGGACGTGAGACGACGCTGCAAATCGCTCGGTTCGGCAAGATCGAGGACATCGATCTCTGAAATCGATCAAGGGCGTTGGGCCAACTCCGGCGGTGGCCGCATGCCGCGCAGATCGGTGCCAAGACCTGTCTGCGTGCAGGCCTTGAAGGTCCGCCCGAGGGCCTCGCAGTCATAAACAGCAAGAAAAGCCGCATCGATGCGATGGTCGAGCGTGACATCGGCGACCCACATGGCGCCGTAGAGCAGCGTAAACCCACCCAGAAGACCACAACAGGCGGCCGAAACATCGGCGGTGACCCGGGCCACCAGGGAAGCACTCCACAGCCCGCGAGTTCGTAATCCCGGCACGATACGGTAAGACGCCATTATGGGCTTTTGGCTCATCCTTTCGGCCGCGTCGAGTCGATTGCGGCGCCGAGCGCTATCCGTGCGGGTTGGACACGTCGATGTTGATCTTGGAAGGCGATGCGCGGAACGGCCGGATCGATCGCCGCCTCGCCTGTACATTGGCGCTGGTGGCGGGCGCCTTGAACTCCGCCGGCTTCTACGCGGTCGGCTTTTTCTCGGCCAATATGACCGGCAACGTCTCGATCCTCGCGGATCACGTTGCGCTCGGCGATCTTCTCCGGGGCCTGTTCTATCTCGCCATCGTGGCGACCTTCGTGGTCGGGGCTCTCGTGTCGACCTTGCTGATCAGCGTGGGGCGCCGGCGATCGATGGCGGGCATCTATGCGGTCAGCATCGTGGCCGAGGCGGTGTTGCTGACCGGGCTCGGCTGTGCCGACCTTCTCCTCCCCGATGGCGAACGGGGGCCGATCCTGATTTTCGGATTGAGTTTCCTGATGGGGCTGCAGAACGCCGTCGTGACGCGCATTTCAAATGCTCGCGTTCGCACCACGCATATCTCCGGCATGGCGACCGACATCGGCATCGAACTCGGAACGCTCGTCGATCATGCGTGGCGGCGCGGGCCTCCCGAGGAGGCCATGCCGGTGCTGGAGAAACTCCGGCTGCATGCCGCGACCGTGCTGTCCTTCTGCCTCGGCGGGGTGGGCGGTGTCGTCGCCTACAAAGCATTCGGCTCGGGGCTCTTGTTCGGCGCGGCGGCCGTGCTGTTCGCCGTCGCGCTTCCCGGTTTGATGAAGCTCTGGGGTCGCGGATCGGGGGGCCCGGCCGGGCGATCCACTTACGATCCGCGCGTCGTCGAACCTTAAGCGTGACGATTTAAGGTGGCGTGGACCTTCGGTCCCGCTTGCGCTGTTGTGCTGATGTTCATCCGCCGCGCTGGATGATCGATAAGCCGCATCGTGCCGCTGAGCCCCACTGGAGATCCACTAATGCCGCATGTCCGCATGATCCTGAGCGTCGCCCTGTTGAGCGTTGTTTCGACCGCCGCTTTGGCCTCCACCTCGGCTCCGACCCTGCGCGACAAGCAGCAAGCCGCCTGCGCCGGTGACGCGCAGAAACTCTGTGCCGATGTGATGCCGGATGTCGACAAGGTCACGGCTTGCATGCAGGAGAAAAAGGCGCAGGTCAGCGAAGGCTGCCGCGCCATGTACGACGCCAAGTGAGACCAGCGCCGATCGCCCACGACACTCCGGGTCTGCGATCGGCGTCCGTCCGCGCGTTGCGCTAATCCTGGACCGTGCGGCGCTTGGCGTCAGCGCGGTCCGCCACCGAGACGACCGCCGCCACCACGCTGGCCGGATCCGCCCAATGGGGCGAGTGGCCGACGCCGGCCAAAACCTTGAGCGTCGCGCCGGGGATATCCCGTTCGCTGCCATAGGAATGCAGCCGGGTCAGCACCACGCTGTCGCTATCGCCGGTTACGATGGCGGTTGGAGCCGTGATGCGGCCCATGCGGGGCGCCTGCTGCTCGACGAAATCCTCGAGATGAAACACGTCTTGCGCGTTGGCCGTGAATTCGCTGGGTCGCAACACGAGATAGACGCCGGTACGGTTGGCGAAATCCGGCGGCGGCGCTTGCGGCTCGAAGACAGACCGCACCCCTGCATCGAGCATCGTCAAACCCACCGGCATCGTCAGAACGTGGTTGAAGATGGGGCCGATCGAGGGCGATGCAGCAGGCCCGTAATACCACGCGACGCCGCCGGGCCACGGATGAGTCACGGGCGCGACGAGAACGAGACCATCTGTGAAATCGGCTTGGTCGAGAGCAAAATTGACCGCGAGCGCACCGGACCAGGAATGGCCGAGCACGATGGCGTGGTGGATGCCGAGGCTCTCGAGCCCTTGTCGGATCAGGATCGCCTGGCGCGCCGGCGAGGCATCGCTCTCGCCGTCAGGGCGGTCGCTCCATCCATGTCCAGGTCGGTCCGGCGCGATGACGCGAAAGCCGAGGGCGGCCAATCGATCGCCGAGCGGCAGCATGACATCGGCTTGATTGCCGGTCGCGCCGTGCAGCAAAATGACGGTGCCGCGCGACGGCCCGTCCGGACGGCGTTCGGTGTAATGCAGGCGCCCCCCACTGACCGGCATAAACGAGCCCGTCGCAGGATATTGCGCGGCAATGCGGGCCGCCTCGACCATCGAGAAGCCAAATAAGCCTGCGCTGCTCGCCAGCACCAAGCCGGCGGCCCAGGCCGCACCACGAACGAGCGATCTCAAACCACGTCGACCACAACCAGCCGCCTCAAAGGTCGTGGCCTTCCACGTCAGGCGTCAATTGCTCGATCAGGGCGTTGATCTCCTTGTTCTGTGGATTGATGGCAGCGGCCTTGCGGAGCACCGTGAGCGCGGCTTTGTCGTCGCCGTTGCGATGCAGGATGAAGCCCATGCCGCTTAAGGCACCGAAATGGCGAGGTTCAAGCAACAGGACATGTCCGATATCGGCCATCGAGGTCACGTCGTCGTTGTCGAGATAATGAAGCGTCGCGCGTTGGTTCCAGCCTTCCGGCCAGTCGGGCCGCAGGGTCACGACCTTGTCGAGCAGCTCTTCGGCAACGGAATGCTCGTTGCCGGCCATTGCGGTAAGCGCGCGTGACGTCAGAAGGTCGGCTGTCGCCGAACCCGATTGCAGCCAGAGCCGGTCGAGCCGCTGGGTAATGGCCTGAGCCTCGGTCTCGTCGCTTGCATCGGCAAGGCGCGCGAAGAGATCGTCGATCCGTCGTTTCCGGCGATCCTGCGGCGAAAGCCCCGCATCGGGATCGTCAGCGACGGGTGGCGGCGTCGGCACGACCTTGTCGCCCGGGCGGGCCACCTCCGGGCTTGGAAGGTTGGGAAATGACTTGCTGTCGAAGCGATGCGGGCCGAACAGCTCGGTGCCGGGCGGCATCGGAACGGTGGGGCCGTCCGGTAGGGTCAGGGACGGGGGGAGCCCATCGTCATCCAAAACCAGCACCGGTCCCGGCGCTCCGGACACCACAAAAACCAAACAAGCGGTCATGAGCATCTGCATGACCGCTAAACTAGGCTCGCGACCGCCTCACGTCAAAGCGGGCGACCGCGTCAAAAGTGTAAGCTCTTTGCCGCCGGACGGCGTGAGCAGATTAGCCCTGACGCGCCTTGTAGCGCTTCTGCACCTTGTTGATGATGTAGACGCGGCCCTTGCGGCGGACGAGCTGGTTGTCCCGATGACGGAGACGGAGAGACTTGAGCGAATTACGGACTTTCATCGACGTTCCCGAACCTATGAGCGGGAACCGGCCCGCGCCAAGAGGCGGCGCTATGCCCCATTCCTACGGAAAAATCAACCCTTCGGCGCGAAACAGTCCCGATCCGGATAGCGAAATCCGCTGCGTCTCAGAATCGCGAGCAGGTGTTCGATAAAGCCCCGCTCGCGGTGCTGATCCATCCGAGCCAGCCACGACGCGACCGCCCGGAGCAACCTCCTTTTAAGCCGACAGGTGGACAATAGCCAAACGGCCGCTCAGAGGAGAGGGCGGCCATGCGGAGACGACACCTCGATGCGGCCACGACAGCCATCGAACAAAGCCAATATCGCGCTCGTCACGGGGCTGCTCGCCATGCCGATCGTGATGGGCGTCGGCTTCTGGACCGACGAGAAACCGACAACGGTGAAGAGCAATGCCGAGGCATTGCCGCCCCTGCGTGGCTCTTTTGATGGCGCCGAACGAGGCCCGGTTACTGGCCCGCGCGTTGGGACCTGAGGGTGACGCGAACCGAAAGCTTAGCCGCGCGTTTGCTCGATGCCGAACCACTGGAAACGTTACGATGAGCGCGCCGCGTCGAACCAAAGATCGAAGCCAAGCCATGGTCGCGCTTGTCGCCGCGTGCGTTGTCCTCGGCTTCGTAACGCCCAGCGCCGCAGCCGATGGCGCTCTCGGAACCGGTCAATCCGTCGATCGAGACGCTGCCGGCGGGCCGGCGCGAGGCGACACACAAAGCAAACAGGCCGCGCCGCGCTCGCCCCTCGATGGAAGGCCACTCGTGGAGCCCGGCAACGGGGGGGTGGCAGGCACAGGCCTCGGCAAAATCACCAACGATCCCGAGGGTCAAGGCCAGGGCATGAGCGTCAAAGGCCCGGCCGGGCAAGGCGTCGACCCCAGGGCCAAGCCCGACACGAAATAGACGGCTTAGAACTCGTCGGTGGTGGCGCCCTCGGGCGTCTTCAACTCGTGTTTCATGATCAATGGCACTTGGCACAGCGCGAAGACGATCGTGATCGGCATCGTGCCAAAGACCTTGAAGGCGGCCCAGAAGACATCGGTCTGCGTGCGCCAGACCACTTCGTTCAGTGCCGCGAGGAAGAAGAAGAACAGGCCCCAGCGGAAGCTCAGCTTCTGCCAGCCCTCCCGATCGAGATTGAATGCCGAATCGAGCAGGATCGGGAGCAGCGGCTTGTTGAACATCAGACCACCGAGGAGCGCGGCGCCGAAGAGGCAGTTCACGATGGTGGGCTTCAGTTTGATGAATGTCGGATCGTTGAAGTAAAACGTCAGGGCGCCGAAAAACAGCACGGCGACAGCGGTCACCAGCGGCATCGTCGGCACGCGACGCGTGAGCCAAAAGGAAATCGCCAACGTCACCACGACACCGACCATCAGCGTCGCGGTCGCGACGTAAAGATTGTAGCGGGCCGATGCGATAAAGAAGAGCGCCAGCGGGCCGAACTCCAGGGCCAGCTTGACCAGCGGGTTGATCCGGCGTGCCGCCGTCGATTGGCTGGCCGATATCGATGCCGCCACCTTTTGGTCGAAATGATTCATGCGCGATGATTGCCCTTGAACTCGGGTGAAATTGCGGTCTGTGCCGACTCAGCCATGATCATCGTCGAGGCCGGCAATGGCCCGCGCGAAATCGCGCGCCGCAAAGGGCTCGAGATCGTCGACGCCTTCGCCGACACCGATGAAATGGATCGGCAGTCGAAACTTTTCGGCGATAGCGACCAGAATGCCGCCACGTGCTGTGCCATCGAGCTTGGTCATGACCAGGCCGGTGACACCCGCGACGCGCGAAAAGATTTCGACCTGGCTTAGGGCGTTCTGGCCGACAGTGGCATCGAGCACAAGCAGCACCGCGTGAGGCGCGTCGGCATCCAGCTTGCGGATCACGCGCAGCACCTTTGCGAGTTCCTCCATCAATTCGGTGCGGTTCTGTAGCCGACCAGCCGTATCGATCAGCAGCACGTCGGTGCCGGCCTCGCGAGCCTGCGTCACGGCATCAAAGGCGAGGCCGGCCGCATCGGCGCCTTGCGGCCGCGACACCACGGTGGCGCCGGTCCGCGCGCCCCAGACCTTTAATTGCTCGACCGCCGCAGCCCGGAACGTATCGCCGGCCGCCAGCATCACGGATTTGCCCGACCCGGTGAATTTAGCCGCCAGCTTGCCGATGGTCGTGGTCTTGCCAGAACCATTGACCCCGATCATCAGGATCGTGAAGGGCTTGCGAGCCACCTCGATGTCAAGCGGCACCGCGACAGGCGCGAGCGTCGCTTCGACCTCGTCGGCCAGCACCTGCCGGACCTCGTCGGGGTCGATCGTCTTATCGTAGCGACCCTTGCCGACCGCCTCCGTGATGCGTGTCGCCATAGCGACACCAAGATCGGCGCGGATCAGGATGTCGTCCAGATCCTCCAGCATCGTGGCGTCGAGTTTGCGCTTGGCGAAAATGTCGACGATGCCTTGGGTGATCGACGAGGACGAACGGGCAAGCCCCGTCGTCAGCCGCCTCCACCAGCTCGGCCGCGCTGCCTCGGGTGCGGGCTGTTCGATGGCGTCGTCGTCATCACCCTGAAGGGTCGACAGCGGTTCCGCCTCGACCCGATCCGACAGCAGATCGTCATCGACATCGCTCGCGTCGATCGGCTCGGCCGCGGTTAACTCTGGCGCAGGCGCATCCGGATCGAGCAGCGTCGAGACCGAGGGCTCCAGGCTTTGCGGGGCCGGAGCGATGGGGTGATCCACCGCGTCGGTGTCGTGCGGCGTCTCCGGTTGATCGACAACCCCGGCCTCGTGCAGCGCATCGATCTCGCGTTGGGCGGTGAGCGCCCGCGCCGCATCGTCCTGCACGATCGGCACGGCATCGTCGTCGGGTCGTCCGCCACCGAACAAACGACGCAGAAACCCCGGCTTCTTCGACGGCTTGCCGCTCTGATCGTCGTCGAAGGTCATGATGCGCCGGATGTCTTTTGCGAATCGGCAGCGATCGGGGATTGATCGCCAGCCGCGCTTCTCGATAAACCCTTCGGCATGATGTCGGAAGACCTGATCGCGTCGCTCCTCTACCGGGACGGGCTTATGCTCGTCGTCAACAAGCCTGCGGGCGTTCCGGTTCATCGGGGACCGAAAGGCGGCCCCAACCTCGAAGACGGGTTCGACAGCCTGCGCTTCGGACTGCCGCGTCCGCCGGCTTTGGCGCATCGGCTCGATCGCGATACATCCGGATGTCTTGTGCTTGGCCGTCATCGCAAGGCGCTGGCGAAGCTGGGCTTGCTGTTCAAGCAAGGCAAGATCGATAAGACCTATTGGGCCGTGGTCGAGGGCGGCCCCGCCGAAGCCGACGGTTTGATCGATCTGCCCCTCGGGCGGCTCGATGCCACGCGGGGCTGGTGGATGAAGGTCGATCCCCTCGGCGCGCCATCGCAGACGGTGTGGCGCGTGATGGGCCGCGATGCGGGGCTCTGCTGGCTGGCGCTGTCGCCCCTCACCGGTCGCACGCATCAGTTGCGGGTGCATTGTGCGGCGATGGGCTGGCCGATCCTGGGCGATGCGGTCTATGGCTCGGTCGGCAAATCCGAAGCCTCGATGCATCTGCATGCCCGGGCCATCAGCATCCCGATTTCGGCCAACAAGCCCCCGATCGAAGTCGAGGCACCGGTGCCGCCCCACATGGGTGAGGCCCTGCAGCGCTGCGGTTGGGGCGGCGAGGTGGCGGCCGACATCGTTCGCGCCGACGCGTAACCGAAGCGCAAGGGGATGGGTCATCGACGCGCGTCGATTGCATGAATGAACAATTCTGATAATTTCCGCGCTACGACGACCGAGCCGGGATCCTTCCAGCCGCCTTCATGTCCGACACCTCGTCGGAGAGGCGATCCAACAAAAGCCGAAGTTCGGTCCACAAGAGATGCCTGTCGGCTCCTCCGACGCGTATAAGATCTGCGGGCTGCGGCGCCGGTGATGCATAGTTGATGTGCAGCCTCGGCACGAGTTCGGCGACTGCATGAGGTTTTCCGGCGTGGATACTAAAGCGAAACCGTTGCCGGGACACGGCTCTGTGGCCCGATCCAAACTCGCCTTCGGGATCGAGCGGATCGGTCTTGGGCCAATGCGGTTCCGCGTGATCTCAATGCTGCTCTTGATCCTGCTCGCGGTTGCGGCGGGTTTCGGCGTCGAGCGGCTCAAGGTCGATGACTCGCTGAGCCAGTTGTTTCGCTCCAACAGCCCCGAATTCAAACAATATGAGGACGTCACTCAACGCTTCCCGTCGAACGAGTTCGATGCGCTGGTGGTGGTGACCGGCAAGGACCTTCTCAAGCGCGACTCGATCCAGAAGCTTCGCGATCTCGTGACCGACCTGCAATTGGTGGACGGCACACGGGCCTTGATCTCCATGTTCTCGGCCCGCCAGAAGCCGGAGAATGGCGAGGTGCCGGCAGCGCTGTTCCCCGAGGAGCTTCCCGAAGGCGCCGCCTACGATCAACTGATCGACCAGGTTCGCAGCAACGAGATCATCCGCGGTAAACTCCTGTCGGAGGATGGTCAACTCGCGCTCGTCGTCTTGGCGCTGGATCCCAAGGTCGTCGGTAGCAACAAGCTGAACGACGTGGTGGCCAATCTCCGCAAGGTGATGGCCGAGGATTTGGGCAATTCCGGCCTCAAGGCCGAACTCTCCGGTGTGCCGGTCATGCAGCTCGAAATCCGCAACGCGGTCGAGCGCGACAGGCTGGTCTATAACGCGATCGGCTTCGCGGCCGGCTGCCTCATCGCCATCCTGTTCTTCCGCCGTGTATCGTTCATGCTCATCGCGGCCGGGCCGCCGCTGCTCGCGATTCTGTTCTCGCTCGGCGTGTTGGGTTGGCTGGATTTCCGCCTCAACATGTTTCTGAACATCATGACGCCGCTCATCATGGTGATCAGCTTTTCGGATTCGATGCAGCTCACCTTCGCGGCACGCGACCGGCTGATCGCAGGCGAAGACAAGTTCACGGCCTTCCGCAACGCCGTTCTGGTGGTCGGCCCGGCTTGCGTCCTCACGCATATGACGGCGGCTTTGTCGTTCATCGCGCTGCAATTCACCGACTCGGACCTGATCCGGACCTTCGGTGAAGCGGGCCTGATCTCGACCGTCATCGCCCTCGTGGCGGTGCTGACTTTGGTGCCGCTGTTTGGCGTTCTTCTCGTCCGCAAGGAGGAGACGTTCGCGGCCAAGTTCAAGGGCGCCGACACGGGCGTCGACGCGCTGCGCCGTTTCTGCTCTTACATCGCGACCCGGATGGTTTCGCATCCGGGCCTCTACAGCCTCATCAGCATCGCGATCGTGATCGGCCTTGGGTTGCTCTACGCCAATCTGCAGCCGCGCTATCGGCTCGCCGATCAGGTGCCCGACAAGCAGCAGGCCGTTGCGGCCAGCGGCCAACTCGACGCCAAACTGACAGGCGCCAATCCGCTCGATATCCTGATCGAGTTCCCCAAGGGGGCCGATCTCTACGATCCCAAGACCCTGAACGTGATCGCCTCGGTCCATACGATCATGGAAAAGACGGCCGGGCTCGGCAATGTCTGGTCGCTCGAGACGCTACGCCGCTGGCTCGTCGAGAAAGAGGGCAAGTCCGACACGACGACCCTCAAGGAATATGTCGATCTCCTGCCGAACCATCTCGTTCGGCGCTTCATCGATCAGAATCAGGATGCGGTCGTCGTGTCGGGACGCATCCCGGATAAGGACGCAAGTCAGTTGCTTCCGGTCATCGACGATCTGAACAAGCAGCTCGACGTGGTGCGAAGCGCGAATCCCGGGTTTGAGATCGCGGTCACCGGGCTCTCGGCCATCGCGGCGCGCAACAGCTCCGAGATGATCGGTAAGCTCAACCTCGGGCTCACGGTCGAGTTTCTGTTCGTGGCCTGTTTCATCGGCCTCGCGTTCCGCTCGTTCACAGTTCTGTTGGCCAGTATCCTCCCGGGCATTTTCCCGGTCGTGATGTCAGGGGCGTTGCTGTGGTTCCTGGGCGAGGGGCTGCAATTCGTCAGCGTCGTCGCCCTAACGGTGTCGTTCGGCCTGGGCCTCAGCGCCACGATCCACTTTCTCAACCGGCTACGGCTCGAGGAACAGCCGGGCGAAGATCCCGCCATCGGCGTCATGCGGGCCACGATCCTGGTCGGGCCGGCCTTGATCCTGACCTCCGTCGTGCTTGCCTGCGGGCTCGCCGTCACGGTCTTTTCCGATCTGCCCTCGCTGCGTCTCTTCGGCTGGCTGAGTGCCTTTGCGATGCTGATGGCGCTGGTGGCGGATTTGTTGATCCTGCGTCCGACCATCACGGTGCTGCAGCGCATGTTCCACAAGAACCTGCCGAAGCAGATGATCGAGCCGCAGCCGGAGCCGCTCCCCTAGCGTCTCGCTCTCATGGCCGTTGTTCACGCATAAAAAGAGGCACCGCCGGTTGGCGGTGCCTGTCTTACTTCGACGCGCGGACGCCTGTCAGTTGCGGCGCATTTCGATGTCGATCGACTTGATGTCGGTGCCCTGCGGATGGATCGAGACGGCCTGCTTGCCGCCCTTGGTCGACACCAGAAGGGTGGCCGAGAAGGCCGATCCATTGACTGAGGTCTGGATCTGGCCCGGGGTCACGCGACCCGTTACTGCACCGGTCACCTGGCGGGTGTTCTCGGTCCAGGTGCCAGACAGCGCGCTATTCGCGTCTGCCAACACATTGCTGGTCACTTCGAATTTATAGCTGTCGCTGGCGCAGCGGAGTTCCTGGTGAAGGGCTTCGCCGCTCGGTGTCACCGAGTAGCTCGACCGGCAGCGGATGCGCTCGTTCGAGCCGTTCGAGACGGCGATCGTGCCGGTTCCGCTCCACTGGCCGCTTAGGCCGCCGAAAGGACCCTCTTTGACGCTCTGCGCCGATACCGCGAATCCGGCACCGAACGTGACACCCGCGACAAGGGCGAGGCGCGTCAGTACTGAAGGCATGCCATTCCAATTCATATGCGATCTCCGTGGTCGAGTGAGCCGAAAAGGCAGGGCGAGCCATCGGTCGCGATGAGGCGTCGGGCAGGCGTCGCGTCTTGTCGTCGAGGTCTTGTCGGGATTATGCGAAAGCGGCGCGACACCGAACGGCATCGACAGGCATGGTTTCTGCCAGTTTTGGGTCCGAAACGCAATTCCCGTGCGTCACAACGCATTCGCTCGCGGTCGATTCGGAACCGCTCCGAGGTTCGCACAAGCGCTTGTGTTCATTCGAAGTTCACTTGCCTGGGTCAAAGTGGGCCGTGATGCTAAAGCGAGGCTCTGCTGGTCGTGTGAAGCTGCCGACGAATGTCGGCGATCAACATGGTTCGGACATGCTGATGCCGAAGATGATAGGCAACCAAGGGGGCACGTCTCCGCAGACGGGCGTCCGTTTTGGCGGCCGACAGGTTTGACGCAGCCCCTCCTGAACCGCTCAGGAAGGGCTTGGATTTATCGGCCTTTACCCGTATCGAAAGATGCAGAAAATTTCCGGCGTGGCAATCGATGACGATCGATTCTCGCCGAGAGTTGCTCGACCATTCGCGACAGGCGGATGGGCCGGCATGGTGCAGACGACCGAGGGAATTCATCGCAGCGGCAAACGCTTGTGGATGGATCGATTATTTACGATGTCGTGGTTTACTCGGTAAGGCACATGATTGAGCATGGCTTGCCGAGGACAGAAGGGCGATCAAATGGGGCAGCCTTCCGTCGTGCTGATTGTCGAGGACGATTCGCTTCTGGCCGACATGGCTTTGGAGATGATCGAGGAAACCGGCTTGCCCGCCGTGGCTGTCGATTCCGTCGACGCGGCCCTCGACTATCTCAAAGAGCATTCGGACGATGTCGCGGCGATGTTCTCGGACGTCCGCCTCAAGGGTCCGCTGAACGGAATCGAACTCGCGGCCTTCGTGGCTGTCCGGTGGCCGTCGATCGCGATCTGCGTCACCTCGGGCGTTGCTCTGGAGCGCCCCTATCGCTTACCGAAGAACGCGCAATTCATGCCGAAACCTTGGAAGCCGCTCGAAGTCATCTCGTTCGTCGAGAAAGCCGCACGCATTCGTTGACGTCGCGCATGGCAGGAGCTGCCGTGCTGGACCATTTGGCGATCGGTCCCGTTGGGAACCAGACGTCGCCGACGCGGCCCGCGGTGTGACGATTTCGTTTTGGTCGGGGCTGCGCTCGACCTCGCATTGAATGGACCCGGTATGACCAAGCTCCTCCTCACCGTCGCAACCCTGTCGCTCTGCTTTTTGGTAAGTCCGTCGGTCCGGGCCGAGGATGCGCCGGCGGTCGTCGCTTCTGCGGCCGGCGATCCTGCGCTCGGCGAAAAAGTCTTCGTGAAATGCCGCGCCTGTCATCAGATCGGCGAGAATGCCCACAACAGCGTCGGGCCGGAATTAAATGGCGTGATCGGCCGACATTCCGGATCGGTGGCTGGCTATAATTATTCGGACGCCAACAAGAATTCCGGTCTGACCTGGGACGAGGCGACCTTCCGCGACTACATCAAGGATCCGAAGGCCAAGGTTCCGGGCACCAAGATGTCGTTCGCGGGTCTCACCAAGGAAAGCGATATCAACAATATCGTGGCCTATTTGAAGCAGTTCAACGCCGACGGGAAGAAGCAGTAAGCTGACGCCCGCGACGGCTGCCGAGCGGCACGTCGATGGCATCCAAACGCCTTCGCTTCGATCTGCACGACCGTGGTGTCGAGCAAGAGCCCGCGTCCGATGGACCGCTCGATCCGATTTGCCCCTTATGCGACCGACCGATCCCGCCGGGGGCGCGGTCCAGCAAGCATCATCTCGTTCCCAAACTGAAAGGCGGCGCTAAGGGCAGCACCGTTCTTTTGCACCAGATCTGTCATAGCGCGATCCACGCCCGCTATACGGAGGCTGATCTCGCGCGTCGTTTCTCAGATATCGATGTTCTGAAGCGAGACACCGCCCTGGCCGAGTTCCTCGTCTGGATCAAGACCAAACCTGCCGACTTCCACGCGGGCACCGCGACGACGCGGGATCATCGCCGTGCGCGTGATGCAGCCGACCGACGCTGAAACCGGCCCTGCGGCGTGTCGTGGAAGTAACAATTTGAGAACGTTTCAAAACTGCAGTTAAGAATAGTTCCGATCTACAATAGAGTTCTTTTAAAGCATTCTAATATCGGTCGTTTTTTATAAGCAGTCGGCAAGATTATCTTGTATCGGATTTTCTCGTGCTCTAAGCCACGATGATCAAAGACGGGCGAGGTTCGCCCGTGACGTGTATCGTCGACAATGAAGGCTGGGCCGTGCTTGTTGCCTATCTGATCATGCTCCGTGAGGGTGTCGAAGCCGCGCTGATCGTCGGGATCGTGGCCAGCTATCTGCGCCAAACGGGCCGTGGGCGCTTCATGCCTGCGGTCTGGGCAGGCGTCGCGCTTGCGGTGGTTCTCTGTCTTGCGCTCGGCCTCATCTTGAACGCCACCAGTGCCGAGTTTCCGCAAAAGCAGCAGGAGATGTTCGAAGGTGCCGTTGCGGTCGTGGCGACCTGCATCCTGACCTCGATGGTGTTCTGGATGAAAAAGGCGGCCCGTTCGATCAAGGCCGAATTACACGATTCGATCGACGCCGCTTTGAAGCCGGGTGACCGGCAGGGTTATGCACTCGTCGGGATGGCCTTCTTCGCCGTCGGCCGTGAGGGCCTGGAGTCGGTCTTCTTTCTGCTCGCGACGTTTCAGCAGAGCGTCGGCTTGGGGGTGCCGGTCGGCGCCGTGCTCGGCCTTGCGACCGCAACCGCGATCGGCTGCGCGATCTATATCGGCGGCGTGAAGCTGGATCTGCGGCGGTTCTTCCGCTGGACGGGTGTGTTCATCATCTTCGTGGCGGCCGGGCTTCTGGCCAATGGTCTGCAATCCTTCCACGAAGCCGGTCTCTGGAATGGTTTGCAGCAGCAAGCCTTCGACCTCAGCGGCATATTGCCGGCCGACTCGGTGCTCGGCACGATCCTCGGCGGCTTCCTCGGCTATCAGGAGGCCCCGACGGTTGGGGCGCTCGCGCTCTATCTCGCTTTCCTGATCCCCGCCTTGTTCTTCTTCTTCGCGACCCCCGTTCGCAAGCCGGCCGGTGCCGGCGCGATCCGGGCCTCCTGATTTCTCTCGACCCGCTTGAGGTTTATCCACATGACCCGTCTCGTCTCGATCGCGCATCCCCGGATCACCGCGCTTCTGCTCGGTTCCGCCGCAGTGGTGGCTCTGATCGGCGGGGCCGTGCAGGCCGCCGCGATCGAAGCCGGAACGATGGACCCGATCACCATCACGGTCTCGAACACCGGTTGCTCGCCCGCATCCGTGTCGGTCGCGCCGGGCAAGACCGTGTTCAAGATCAAGAATGACAGTCAGCGCCGCCTCGAGTGGGAAATCCTCAAGGGCGTCATGGTTGTCGAAGAACGCGAGAACATCGCTCCCGGCTTTGTGCAGACGCTGACCACGACGCTCGATCCGGGCGACTATCAGATGACCTGCGGGCTGCTCAGCAACCCCAAGGGGATCCTGAAGGTGGCAGTGAGCGATGCGCCGATCGCTCCGCCCTCGCCCATGGACCTCGTTGGCCCGATTGCTCAATATAAGGTCTACGTGACCAGTGAAGTCACGGCCTTGGTCGACAAGACCCGGATTTTTGTGGCGGCCATCAAGGCCGGCAATCTCGAAGAAGCGAAGGCGGCTTATGCGCCCGCGCGTCTGCATTACGAGCGGATCGAGCCGGTCGCAGAACTGTTCAGCGACCTTGATACGGCGATCGACGTGCGTGAAGATGATTTCGAGAAAAAGGCGGCGGACCCGGCCTTTACCGGCTTCCACCGGATCGAAAAGGCTATCTTTGCGGATGGCACCACCAAGGGGCTCGACGTGCTCGCCGACAAGCTGATGAGCGACGTGCTCGATCTGCAGAAGCGGGTCGATGGGCTCGTGATCACGCCGAAGGCGATGGTGGGCGGCGCCGCCGGCCTCGTCGAGGAAGTGGCCGCCACCAAGATCAGCGGCGAAGAAGATCGCTACAGCCGCACCGATCTGTGGGACTTTTCCGCCAACATCGATGGCGCGCAGAAGATCGTCGATCTGCTGCGTCCGCTCGTCGAAAAGCAAGATCCGGCACTCGATGCGCGTGTGCGCGAGAATTTCGCCAAGGTCGATGCGGTGCTGGCCAAGTATAAGGTCGGCACCACCGGCTTCGAAAGCTACGAGAAGCTGACCGAGCAGGATCGCAACGGGCTCAAAGGCCCGGTCACGACCCTGGCCGAGGATCTGTCGACCCTGCGCGGTACGCTCGGCATCAACTAAGGCGACGATGATGGTGGACCGGCCTGCAGGAACTTGCCCCTTCGGCTTCGCATCCGTAACCGGACATGACGCGACGGCGGGCGGCCCCTCTCTGGGCCGGCGCCGGATTCTGCTCGGCCTTGGTGCGGCCGGAACGGCCTTGGGGATCGGAGCCGCAAAGGCCGCGCCGACCCCCGTCGAGACCGCGCCGGTCGTCGACAATGACGGGACGCGTGACCGCCAGCCTTTCTACGGTCCGCGGCAGTCCGGTGTCGTCACGGCACAGCCGGCCGCCGCACTGATCGTCGCCTTCGACGTGCTCGGGACGGCGAGGCCGGACCTGCAGCGGCTATTCAAACATTTGACGAAGCGTATCGCCTTCCTGATGCGCGGCGGCCCGGCCGCGACCGCCGCGATCGGCCTTCCGCCGCCCGATTCGGGGCTAATGGGCCCGGATGTCTACCCGGACAACATCACCATCACGGTGGCGGTCGGTGCCTCGTTGTTCGACGAGCGGTTCGGGCTCGCGGCCGAGAAACCCAAGCACCTCGTGACGATGACGCGGTTCCCCAACGACGCGCTGGTGGCCGAGCAATGCCACGGCGACCTCTTGCTGCAAATCTGCTCGAACACAGCCGAAACGAACATTCATGCCCTGCGCGACATCCTGAAATCCTTCCCCGATCTTTTGGCGCTGCGCTGGAAGATGGAAGGGTTCTTGCCCCCTCATACGATCAAGACTCTCGGCAAAGACACGGTTCGCAACATGCTCGGCTTCAAGGATGGCACCGCCAACCTCGATGCACATGACGAGACCTTGATGGACCGCATCGTCTGGACGGGCGAGCAGCATGCGGAACCGGCCTGGGCGAAGAACGGCACATATCAGGTGGTCCGCTTGATCCGCACCCTGGTTGAGCGGTGGGACCGGACGCCGCTGGGCGAACAGCAGACGATCATCGGCCGGGAGAAAGCAACCGGGGCGCCGCTTGGCATGGTGAACGAGCGCGACACGCCGGATTATGCGTCGGACCCGCAGGGCCTCCGCATCCCGGTCGACGCGCATATCCGGCTTGCAAATCCGCGGACGCCGGAAACGGACAAGAACCTGATTCTCCGTCGGCCGTTCAACTACTCGCGTGGCATGACCAACGCCGGCCAACTCGACATGGGCCTCTTGTTCGTGAGCTTTCAGGCCGATCTCGAGGCCGGCTTCATCACGGTGCAGCGTCGGCTCGATGGCGAGCCGCTGGAGGAATATATCAAGCCGGTCGGCGGCGGTTATTTCTTCGTGATGCCGGGCGTCGAACATGAGGATAGCTACCTCGGCCAGCGCCTCGTGGAAGGCTCCGCCTGACCGATGCGGCGCTCTGGCGCCGCATGACGATCTCGTCGTAAGACCCTCGGATCGTCCTGCCTCGGGAGATCTGTGTTGACGCCTCCTCACCGCGACGGCATGGCCCCGATCGCGCGCGCGACCCTTGTGGGCTCGGTCGCGATCCTCCTGTGGTCAAGCCTCGCGTTGCTCACGTCCGCATCGGGCCGCATCCCGCCCTTCGAACTCGCCGCTATGACGTTTGCGGTAGGCGGCGCTGCCGGTCTGGTCCTCGCGGCCGCACGGGGCCGCTTGCGCGCGCTTCGCCAGCCGCTGCGGGTCTGGGCCGTCGGGGTCGGCGGGTTGTTCGGCTATCACGCGCTTTATTTCGCGGCGCTGCAGCAGGCGCCACCCGCGCAGGCGGGGCTGATCGCCTATCTCTGGCCGCTGCTCATCGTCCTGCTGTCAGCGACCCTGCCAGGTGAGCGGTTGCGACCCCAGCATTGGCTGGGTGCGCTTCTCGGTTTTGGTGGCGTCGCGCTGCTGATCCTCGGGCAGGAGGGCGGCTTTCGACCCGACTCTCATTTTATGCTCGGCTACGGCCTCGCGCTGCTTTGCGCCCTGGTGTGGTCTGTTTATTCGGTTGCGTCGCGTCGCCTCAAAGCCGTCCCGACCGAGGCGGTTGCCGGCTTCTGCATCGCAACGGCCGCGCTGGCGCTGCTGTGTCATGTCACCGTCGAGACGACCGTGTGGCCCGAGACAAGCGCGCAGGCGTTTGCACTCGTCGGGCTTGGACTTGGGCCGGTCGGGCTTGCGTTTTATGTCTGGGACTATGGGGTCAAGCACGGCGACATTCGCCTGCTCGGCGTGGCGTCCTATGCGGCACCCGTTTTATCCACGCTGCTGCTGGTCGGCGCGGGCTTCGCTCGTCCGACATTGGCGCTGTGGATCGCCTGCGCGCTTATCGTTGCAGGAGCGCTCCTCGCCGCATGGCGCGGGCCAAGTGCCCGCGTCACACCACTCTCATCGGCACGCTGATCGGCGCCGGTCTTACTCGGCGTCGGCGGTCTTCTTGGGGGTGAGCACCTGACGGCCGCGATACATGCCGCTCTTCAGGTCGACATGATGGGGACGACGCAATTCGCCCGAATCCTTGTCGGCGATGTAGGTCGGAGCAGCGAGCGCATCCGCCGAACGGCGAAAGCCGCGCTTCATGGGCGATGTTTTGCGCTTCGGAACGGCCATTGGTACTCTCCACGTATGAATAGGCCGCCGTGCCCACGCATCGGCAGCCAAGAAAATCTGGTTGCTCGATACACCACAATGGCACGTGTGGCTAGGCCCCTCTCGTGTCTTGCTGCGGCAAGCGCAACCCTGCGTCGCCAGCGCGCCTGTTGTCCTAGTTTCGTGTTGTTCTATACTACCACCAGCAAAGCAGGATCGTTATAGGTCGTGCATTCGACAGCGTAGCGCGACCCGTGCGGATCGAGCGTCGTCCCACACCAGCAAGGGATGCCGCGGCACGAGACGGAAATGGAACCTGATGGCCGAAACGACGTCCCAAGCCGAAGCTCTGCGGGCCAGGCGGCCTCTTTCTCCTCATCTGCAAATCTATACGCCGATGCTGACCATGATGATGTCGATCATGCATCGCATCACCGGCATTGCGCTTTACGCCGGAACGCTTCTGCTGGCCTGGTTTCTCATCGCCGCGGCGTCGGACGCTCGGTCGTTCGCGACGGCTGCGTGGTTCCTGGATTCCATTGTCGGGCAATTGATCCTGTTTGGATTCACCTGGGCCTTGTTTCATCACCTCCTCGGCGGTGTGCGCCATTTCGTTTGGGACGCCGGCTACGGCATGGATCATCCGGAACGCGAGTGGCTTGCTCAAGCCACGCTCATCGGGGGTATCGTGCTGACGATCGTGGTCTGGGCCGTCTCCTACTTCCTGCGCTGAGAGGACTAACCATGCGCAACGACACAGATACGATGAGATCCGACCTGAGCCGGGTTCGGCATCTCGGAGCGGCGCGCTCCGGCACCGGCTGGCTTTGGCATATGCGGCTGACCTCGCTGGCGCTGCTGCCGCTGACGATCGGCTTCGTTTTTCTCGTGCTCTCGCTGGTCGGCCGGCCCTATGCCGAGGTTCATGCAACCTTGTCGCAGCCGTTTCCGGCCATCCTGATGCTTCTTTTTATCGGGACGGGCATCTACCACATGCAGTTGGGTATGCGGACGATCATCGAGGACTATATCCACGGTGAACAGAGCAAGGATCGGGCGCTTGCGGCCAATATGTTCTTCTCGGTCGCGGTCGGCTTGACCTGTGTCTACGCCGTGCTGCGCCTGAGCTTCACCTGAACGCGAGCGACTTTTAACAATCAACCGATCAGACCTGTGCTGGCCCAAGCGGCCATTGTGGATGCAGGCACGAGGACGAAACGTCATGGCGACCAATGGAACTGCGAGCACGGGCACCTCGTCCACCGCGCCGGCTTATGCGATAACCGACCACACCTTTGATGTGATCGTTGTCGGTGCCGGTGGGGCTGGGCTCCGCGCCACCGTCGGTTGCGCCCGCGCCGGGCTTCGAACCGCCTGCATCACCAAGGTTTTCCCGACCCGGTCGCATACCGTCGCGGCGCAAGGCGGCATCTCGGCATCGCTCGGCAATATGGGGCCGGACGACTGGCGCTGGCACATGTACGATACGGTGAAGGGCTCGGATTGGCTCGGAGACCAGGACGCAATCGAATATCTCTGCCGCAATGCTCCAGCCGCCGTTTACGAGCTTGAACATTGGGGCGTGCCTTTCTCCCGCACTCAGGAAGGCAAGATCTACCAGCGCCCGTTCGGCGGCATGACGACGGACTACGGCAAGGGCACGGCGCAGCGCACTTGTGCGGCCGCCGACCGCACCGGGCACGCCATTTTGCACACGCTCTACGGGCAGGCGCTTCGGGCCAAGACGGAATTCTTTATCGAATACTTTGCCATCGACCTCATCATGAATGAAGGTCGCTGCGTCGGCGTCGTGGCACTGAAACTCGACGATGGCACGATGCATCGCTTCCGCGCCAATCTCGTGGTGCTGGCGACGGGTGGCTACGGCCGCGCCTATTTCTCGGCCACCTCGGCGCATACCTGCACGGGTGACGGAAATGCGATGGTGCTGCGGGCTGGCCTGCCGCTGCAGGATATGGAATTCGTGCAGTTCCACCCGACCGGCATCTATGGGGCAGGGTGCCTCATCACGGAAGGGTCGCGCGGCGAAGGCGGCTATCTCACGAATTCCGAAGGTGAGCGCTTCATGGAGCGCTATGCGCCCTCCGCGAAGGATCTTGCCTCGCGCGACGTCGTTTCGCGCGCCATGACGATGGAAATCCGTGATGGCCGAGGCGTCGGTCGCGAGAAGGATCACATCTTCCTGCATCTCGACCATCTCGATCCGAAGATCCTGGCCGAGCGGCTGCCGGGTATTTCCGAAAGCGCCAAAATCTTCGCCGGCGTCGACGTCACCAAAGAACCGATCCCGGTGCTTCCGACGGTTCATTACAACATGGGTGGTATTCCCACGAACTATCACGGCGAGGTGCTGACCAAGGTTGGCGGCGACCCGGATACCGTCGTTCCGGGCCTGATGGCGATCGGCGAGGCGGCCTGCGTGTCGGTTCATGGCGCCAACCGGCTTGGATCAAATTCGCTGATCGATCTCGTCGTCTTCGGTCGCGCGGCGGGTCAGCGCGCCGCCGAGCTCGTGACACCCGGCGAGAAGCAAATGGAACTGCCGAAGGATAGCGCCGATCTGGCACTCTCGCGGCTCGATCGCATGCGCTATGCCAAGGGCGCGCAGCCGACGGCGGATCTGCGGCTCAGCATGCAGAAGACCATGCAGAATAATTGCGCGGTGTTCCGCACCGGCGAAATCCTCGAGGAAGGCTCGAAGATGATCCACGACGTGTGGAGCCTCTCGGCCAATATCGGGACGACCGATCGCTCGCTGATCTGGAACACGGACCTGATCGAGACGCTGGAATATGATAACCTGATCGCCCAAGCCGTCGTTACCATGGACAGCGCATTGAACCGGACGGAGTCGCGCGGTGCACATGCACGCGAGGATCACCCGAACCGCGACGACAAGACCTGGATGAAGCATACGCTGGCTTGGCTCGACGAGCGCAGCCAAAAGGTGACGATCGATTATCGGCCCGTCCACACCTACACGATGACCAACGACGTTCAGTATGTGGAGCCGAAAGCGCGCGTCTACTAGCGCCGCCGAGGTCCACACCGAGGGGGCGCCGTCCACCTCCGCCACTTGCACGATCGGGCCACGCCCGAGGCTTTCATCAAAGAGCCACTTTACCGAAGAGTCGAAGTCGATGGTCGAACTAGCGCTTCCGAAAAACTCCCGGGTCCAGGCCGGTAAGGTTTGGCCGAAACCCGCCGGGGCGACGCGGACGAAGGAATTCCGTGTCTATCGCTGGGATCCGGATGATGACAGCAACCCGCGCATCGACACCTATTTCGTCGACCTTGAAACCTGTGGCCCCATGGTGCTCGACGGGCTGATCTGGATCAAATCGAAGGTCGATGCGACGCTGACGTTCCGGCGCTCCTGTCGCGAGGGCATCTGCGGCTCGTGCGCCATGAATATCGATGGCACCAACACGCTCGCTTGCACCAAGGGCATGGACGAGGTGAAGGGCGCCGTGAAGCTCTATCCGTTGCCGCATATGGAAGTGCTGAAGGATCTTGTCCCTGATCTGACGCGCTTTTATGCGCAGCATGCCCTCATCGAGCCATGGCTTCACACGACCTCGCCTGAGCCCGAGAAGGAGTGGATCCAGTCGCCGCAGGCACGTCATAAGCTCGACGGCCTCTACGAGTGCATCCTCTGCGCCTGCTGCTCGACATCTTGCCCGAGCTATTGGTGGAACGGCGATCGCTATCTCGGTCCGGCGGCGTTGCTGCAGGCTTACCGCTGGTTGATCGACAGCCGCGATGAAGCCACAGGCTCCCGGCTCGATACGCTCGAGGATCCGTTCCGTCTGTACCGCTGTCACACGATCATGAACTGCGCCAAGGCTTGCCCGAAAGGGTTGAACCCCGCCAAGGCGATCTCCGAAATCAAGAACATGATGGTGGCGCGCCAGAACTAGCGCGCTCGGCCCACCGACGCTCGGTGCTGAGACGCTCGACATAAAAAAAGCGCCGTGGCGAAAGCCATGGCGCTCTTGTTTTGTGCGACGGTAGGGCGTGAGCCTGACGTTTATTGAACCAGTTGGGGACCGGCGGGTCGAGCCGCTTCGCTCTCCTGCATGATGCCGAGACGACGCGCGACTTCCGTATAGGCTTCGACGAGGCCGCCAAGATCCCGGCGGAAACGATCTTTGTCCATCTTGTCGTTCGACTTGATGTCCCACAGGCGGCATGAGTCCGGAGAGATCTCATCCGCGACCACGATCCGCATCATGTCACCTTCCCAGAGGCGACCCGTTTCCATCTTGAAGTCGATCAGACGGATGCCGACGCCGAGAAAGAGGCCGGACAGGAAGTCGTTGACGCGAATCGCCAACGCCATGATGTCGTCGATCTCCTGCGGACTGGCCCAACCAAAGGCCGTGATATGCTCCTCGGAAACCATGGGATCGTTAAGCGCGTCGTTCTTGTAATAGAACTCGATGATCGAACGCGGCAGTTGCGTGCCTTCCTCGATGCCGAGGCGCGTCGCAAGCGAGCCTGCCGCAACGTTGCGGACCACAACCTCGAGCGGAATGATCTCCACTTCCTTGATCAACTGCTCGCGCATGTTGAGGCGGCGGATGAAATGGGTCGGAACGCCGATGTTGTTCAGGTGCTGGAAGATGAACTCGGAAATCCGATTGTTCAGCACGCCCTTGCCGTCGATGACCTGATGTTTCTTGGCGTTGAACGCTGTTGCATCGTCTTTAAAATGTTGGATGAGGGTTCCAGGCTCGGGTCCTTCGTAGAGGACTTTCGCCTTGCCCTCGTAAATGCGACGACGGCGGTTCATGGGGATCAACCGTGGCTTGAGGAAATCCATGGGGCGGCCGGGGCTCCTGTGCTTAAAAATCCCGTCTGGCTTTCGCGCAGGCAAAGATTTCGTTCATCCGAGTGGCCGTATGGCGGTCAAACGGCAAATCAGCTCAACCGACCCAACAACCCCCTCTTACGCGATTGCTCGACCCAGTACAACGTATCGCACGAGCGTCGGCTTTAGCTCTTTCATGCTCGCATGTAGGCATCTCGACCGGCTTACGCAATGCCGCCCTGCCAGAGCGGTGATGCAAGCACGCGTGTCAGGCGCGTTTCGCCCCTCCTGCCTTGCTGATGACGACCGATCGAGAGAGGTGGATGCGGCATGGTCCAACGCCGTCACCGAGATCACTCGGCGTTCGCTGTCGCTCAAGCCATCGACGACATCACACGCCAGGATGAGGTTTTGTTGGCAGAGGCCGAGCTTGACGTGCAGAGATAGGCCGCCAGCCGAAAAGCCCGAGCGTAATGCGGCCGGGCCGAACAGGCGCAATTGATGCTGGATGAGACGCAATGGCTTTCTCGGTAACCGATCTTCTTGCGATCCTCGAACTCGAGCAAATCGAGGAGAATATCTTTCGCGGAAGAAGCCCGCAGATCGGGTGGCAACGCATCTTCGGCGGTCTCGTGATCGCCCAGGCCATGGTGGCGGCGGCTCGAACGGTGCCGGATCGGCCACCCCATTCGCTCCACGGCTATTTCATCCTGCCCGGCGACCCCGCGGCCCCCATCATCTTCGAGGTCGATCGTCTGCGCGACGGCAAGAGCTTTTCGACCCGCCAATGCGTCGCGATCCAGCATGGGCGCCCGATCTTCTCGCTCTCGGCCTCGTTCCAGGTGGAGGAGCCCGGGCTCGACCATCAGATCGAGATGCCTGACGTTCCCCCGCCGGAGTCGCTGCCGAGCGAGGCCGACATCATGGCGCTGAATCCGTCGACACTGCCAGAGGGCATCAAGCGCTATTTCGACCGCGAACGGCCGGTCGAACTCCGGCCGGTCGATCTCAGCCGATACCTGCCGGTGGCGGGTGCCGAACCCCGCTCGCCAAAGCAGCATATCTGGATGAGGGCTTCACACCCGCTGCCCGACGATCCATCGATCCACCGGGCGTTTTTGGCCTATCTGTCCGATATGACGCTGCTCGACACATCGCTTGTGGTTCACAATCGTTCGCTCTTCGATGGCGGGCTGCAAGTCGCCAGCCTCGATCATTCGCTTTGGTTTCATCGGCCCTTCAGGGCGGATCAGTGGCTGCTTTACGCACAAGATAGCCCGAGCTCATCCGGAGCACGCGGCCTAACGCGGGGGCTGATCTATACGCGCGAGGGGACTTTGGTGGCCTCCGTGGCGCAGGAGGGCCTCATTCGCGTCCGGCCGGGTAATTAAGGCGCACAAATAATAGGCATATTCATGCATCATTTATGAACCAATGAGGCTCCGATCGCTCGATCGGGGCCTTTTTTGCGTCAGAAATAAAGTTTTTTGCTGACGGAACTCTTTGGCACACGCTTTGAAGGACAGGGTCCAACGCTGCTCGCCTGAAAAGCCGAGGAGGCTGACCATGCGACGCTGGAATCATTGATCCGGGTCGCGCGAAAGGATGTGCCGAGATGAAGATTGTGATGGCGATCATCAAGCCCTTCAAGCTTGAGGAAGTCCGCGATGCGCTGACGGCGGTCGGCGTCCACGGGCTCACCGTGACCGAGGTCAAAGGCTATGGCCGGCAGAAGGGCCATACCGAGATCTATCGCGGCGCCGAGTATGCCGTGAGCTTCCTGCCCAAGCTGAAGATCGAAGTCGCGGTCGCGGCCGAGCTGCTCGATACCGTGATCGATGCCATCACGGCGACGGCCCGCACCGGCCAGATCGGCGACGGCAAGATCTTCGTCACGCCGCTCGAAAGAGCGGTTCGCATCCGGACCGGGGAAAAAGACACGGACGCGCTCTGATCGCCGTCGCGACCTATCCATTTGGAGCCATGAAATGAAGTTTTTGCCTAAGATAACGCCACAACGAGCGAGCATCGGCCTGGGTATTCTGGCGGTCCTGCTCACGGCGGGAGCTGTCTACGCACAGACCCCGACCGTGCAGCCGGTCGCGCCCCCCGCGGCTCCGACCCCCGATAAGGGCGATACGGCCTGGATGCTGGTGTCGTCGGCCCTGGTGCTGATGATGTCGATTCCCGGCCTCGCGCTGTTCTACGGCGGCTTGGTGCGGACCAAGAACATGCTGTCGGTTCTCAGCCAGGTCATGATGATCGTGGCGCTGGTCGGCGTGATCTGGGTGCTCTGGGGCTACTCGGAAGCCTTCACGGACGGCGGCAGCATGACCGCCTATGTGGGCGGTTTGAGCAAAGTCTTCCTCATGGGCGTGACCCCGTCCTCGAATGTCGCGACCTTCTCGAACGGCGTCGTCATCCCGGAACTCGCCTATATGGTGTTCCAGATGACCTTCGCGATGATCACGCCCGCGCTGATCATCGGCTCCTTCGCCGAGCGCATCAAATTCTCGGCGCTCGTCGTGTTCATCGTTCTCTGGGTCACGTTTATCTACTTCCCGATTGCCCATTGGGTCTGGTATGTCGCGGCGCCCGATGACGTCGCCAATGCGGCCAAGGCCGTTGCGGCCGCTGGTGCCGATGCAACCGCGAAGGCCGCCGCTCAGGTCAAGCTCGATGCCATCACCAGCAATGCGGGCTGGCTGGCGCAGGCTGGCGCGCTCGACTTCGCCGGCGGCACGGTCGTGCATATCGACGCAGGTATCGCCGGCCTCGTCGGCGCGCTCTTCATCGGCAAGCGGATCGGTTACCCGCGTGAACCGATGCCGCCCCACTCGCTGACCATGACGATGATCGGCGCCTCGCTTCTGTGGGTCGGTTGGTTCGGCTTCAATGCTGGCTCGAACCTCGAGTCGAACGGCACGACGGCCCTGGCCTTCGTCAACACGATGGTGGCCACCGCTGCCGCGACCATCTCCTGGTTGTTCGTCGAATGGGCCGTCAAGGGGAAGCCCTCGCTGCTCGGTATGGCGTCTGGTGCCGTCGCGGGTCTCGTCGCGGTGACGCCGGCCTCCGGTTTCGCTGGGCCCATGGGCTCAGTGGTTCTGGGTCTGTTGGTCAGCCCGATCTGCCTCTTCTTCGTCTCGACCGTGAAGAGCAGGTTTGGCTACGACGACGCGCTCGACGTTTTCGGCGTGCATTGCATCGGCGGCATCTTCGGCGCGCTGATGACCGGCATTCTCGTGGCTCCGTATTTCGGTGGCACCGGCCTGACCGACTACACCAACTACGGCAACGGCAATGCCGGCACCTACGACATGGCCACCCAGATGATTGCTCAGGGCAAAGCCGTGCTGGCCACTCTGGTGTGGTCCGGCGTCGGCTCGGCGATCCTCTACAAGCTCGTCGATCTCGTAATCGGTCTGCGGGTTTCGCCCGATAAGGAGCGCGAAGGTCTCGACATCGCCGAGCATAGCGAGCGCGCCTACAATTATTGATCCGGTCGGCTTCACCGCCGCTCTTGATGACACTACGGAAGGCGGTCCCGCAGGGGCCGCCTTTTTTGCATCGCTGCCTCGGCGCAGGCGATAAACGTTAAGCAATCTCCAGATGTCGTTAACCATTCGGGACTAGGGTTCTGGTGGGGTCCGCCATGCGCGATTCCCGGAGAGGCCAGCCTCACGGCTCGGAAGGGTTCATGCGCACCTCGACCTTATCGCCAACCGACTATCTGTCCGACGCCGCCCGCGATTTTCTGGCGCGGCGGACGGCTGAAGTCGTCGGTCTGGCGCTGTTGGTCGGCACCGTCGTGATCGGCCTGTCGCTCGCCTCCTGGTCGATTCGCGACCCGAGTTGGAACCATGCGACGGATGCGGCTGTCCATAATCTTATGGGTGCTCCTGGCGCGGTTGCGGCCGATCTCATCATGCAACTCGTCGGCGTTGCTGTCATCGCGATCCTAACTCCCATCGCCTGCTGGGGCTGGCGGCTTCTGGTCCGCAAGCGTCTCGATCGTTTGAAGCTTCGTTTTGGCCTGCTGACGGCCGGAGCCGCAGCGGCGGCCGCGCTCGCGTCCTTGCTTCCCGCGACGGACCGCTGGCCGCTGCCGACCGGGCTCGGCGGTGTCGCCGGCGACGCGCTTCTGGCTGTACCGCGCCGGCTCTTCGGTCATTCCGAGCCGGTCTTCATCATTCTCGCGCTGATTCTGGCCGGCATCGCCATCCTGACTCTGACGGCCTCGGCCGGCTTTGGCCTAAAGGACAAGCAGGTCGAAGAGGACGAGCCGGCCTCGACTTTCGATTGGGTGTCGGCACCGCGCCAGTCCCGCTCGGCCGAGGAGGATCGCGATGGCGAGCCCGGCTTCGCGCTGGTATCGCTCGGGGCCGCCATCCACGCGGGCCTGACCTTGAAATCAGCCGTGCTCCGGTTCATTCGCCGCCGCCGGCAATTCGACGATCGGGGCCCGGAGCCATATGCGCCTTGGGTCGGCCGCGAGCCCGACGACAGCCCGTTCGCCGATCTTCATCAGGATGCTGCCGTGCCGCCTGCGGCGCGATCTCGCGTGGAGCCGACCTTTGGCGCGCCGGCACGCGCTGCCATCCCGCAGGCGCCGCGCGCCGCGCGAGGCAAGCCGGATACCGCCCCCTCGCCGATGCCCGGTATGGGCAACGGCCTTGCTGGGCCGCGCGTCATTCAGCCGGCGATGGCGAGCCCATCCCGCTCGACAGACGGCTTTTCCGGGCGTCCAACCTCACGCCGGGGCGACGTCTATGAGTTGCCGCCGCTCGGAATCCTCGCTGAAGCCAAGGCACAGCCCGCCAACCGCATTTCCGAAGATGCGTTGGAGCAAAACGCGCGTCTTCTCGAAGGGGTCCTCGAGGATTTCGGCATTCGCGGCGAGATCATCAACGTGCGGCCGGGTCCGGTCGTGACGCTTTATGAACTCGAACCCGCTCCGGGCATCAAATCCTCCCGCGTGGTCGGCCTTGCGGACGATATCGCCCGGTCGATGTCGGCCATTTCGGCCCGCGTCGCCGTCGTCCAGGGTCGCAACGCCATCGGCATCGAATTGCCGAACCAGCGTCGCGACACGGTCTATCTCCGGGAGTTGCTGGGTCAGCACGACTTCGAGGAGTCCAAGCATAAGCTGGCGATCGCGCTCGGCAAGACGATCGGCGGTGAGCCGGTCATCGTTGATCTGGCCCGGATGCCGCATCTGCTCGTCGCCGGCACCACCGGCTCGGGCAAGTCCGTCGCGATCAACACCATGATCCTGTCGCTGCTCTATCGGCTGAAACCGGAAGAGTGCCGTCTCATCATGGTCGATCCCAAAATGCTGGAATTGTCGGTCTATGACGGCATCCCGCATCTCCTGACCCCGGTCGTGACCGATCCAAAAAAGGCCGTCGTGGCGCTGAAATGGGCCGTGCGCGAGATGGAGGAGCGTTACAAGAAGATGTCCAAGGTCGGTGTCCGCAACATCGACGGGTTCAACGTTCGGGTCGCCGACGCCAAGGCCAAGGGCGAAGTCATCACCCGCACGGTGCAGACGGGCTACGACCGGGAGACCGGCGAGGCCATCTACGAGCAGGAGGCGATGGATCTCACGGTCCTGCCCTATATCGTCGTCATCGTCGACGAGATGGCCGACCTGATGATGGTGGCCGGCAAGGACATCGAAGGCGCGATCCAGCGGCTCGCCCAGATGGCGCGCGCGGCGGGCATCCATCTCATCATGGCAACGCAGCGGCCCTCGGTCGACGTCATCACCGGCACCATCAAGGCGAATTTCCCGACCCGCATCTCGTTCCAGGTCACGTCCAAGATCGACTCGCGCACGATCTTGGGCGAGCAGGGCGCCGAGCAACTGCTGGGGCAGGGCGACATGCTCTACATGGCGGGTGGCGGTCGGATCAGCCGCGTGCACGGCCCCTTCGTCAGCGATGGGGAGGTCGAAAAAGTGGTGGCGCATCTGAAAACGCAAGGCCAGCCGGACTATCTCGACGTCACGGTCGAGGAGCCGGATCTCAGCACGGAGGATGACGCCGCCGGTGGCGCGCTGCCGGGCGGGATGGATGCGGAGGAATCCGGCGACCTCTACGATCGTGCGGTCGCGATCGTGTTGCGCGACAAGAAGTGCTCGACTTCGTACATCCAGCGTCGCTTGTCGGTGGGTTACAACAAGGCCGCGTCGCTCGTCGAACGCATGGAGCAGGAGGGTGTCGTCGCACCCGCCAATCATGCCGGGAAGCGGGAAATCCTGGTGGGCGGAGGCATCGATCGCGGTGCCTATGATCTTCAGGACGATCAATAAGACGGCCGGATCTCCGGTCGAATCCATAAGGTTTTCAGACAAAGCCGATCACTTTGGCGGAACTGCAAATGCGTCCTCGCCGATCACCAGCGCTCGTGCCGGTGTCGACAGAATGCCAGGGAGCACGGTCGTGATCATGGACCTTCCGGTGCGTCACCCCGAACCAGCGCCGCTCGTGCGTGGGCGGCACGATGCCTTTGCGGCCGCCTTCAGGTCCATCCGCACCGCGATCATCATGACCGACCCGACACTTCCGGATAATCCCATCGTCTTTGCCAACGACGCTTTTCTGCAACTCACGGGCTATGCGAGCCACGATGTCGTCGGTAGCAACTGCCGCTTTCTCCAGGGACCCGAGACAAGCGCCGAAACGGTCGAGCATCTCCGTCGAGGTATCGCAGCACTAGGCGACGTGTCGGCCGAAATCCTGAACTATCGCCAGGACGGGACGACCTTCTGGAATGCGGTGTCGATCACGCCTGTGCTCGATGACATTGGAGCAGTCGCGCTTTTCGTTGGAACCCTGGCCGACGTGACGGCGGCGCGCGAGCGGCAGCGGGCCGATCGTCAGGCCGAGCAGGACCTCACGGCGCGCAATCGTGAACTCGAAAGCGCGCTCGACGTGCAGCATCTGCTGGTAGCCGAAATCGATCACCGAACAAAGAACAACCTGCAGATGGTCAGCGCCATGCTGACGCTGCAAACCATGAGCATCCCCGACCCGGAGCTGCGACGCACGCTGCAGGAGATGCTGGAGCGGGTCGATGCGCTCGGCCTCGTTCACAAGCGGCTCTACGAATTGTCGCAGCGGACGCGGTTCGATGTCGCCGACTTCATCCACGAACTCCTCGACACGATCCTCGGGGCATCCGGGCGCCGCGACATCGTCGTCGACCAACGCTTGAATGCCGTGGTGATTGGCGCTGATCAGGCGGCGGCGGTCGCGCTCATCCTCAACGAGGTTCTGACCAACGCGATCAAGCACGGCTTTCCGAGCGGACGGCACGGCAGCCTGACGGTCGTGCTCGTCGCAAAGGGAGACCGATGCATCATTACGATCGCGGATGATGGCGTGGGGCTCCCGACCGAAAAGGCAGTGGGCCCGACTTTCGGCACGACGCTCGTCGAGACGCTGGCACGACATCTTCACGCGGCGATCGCTTGGACGCGAGCCCAGCCCGGAACGGTGTTCACACTCGACTTCCCGATCAAGGTCGCGGCCTCTCCCTGAGGCGCCGGATGGTGATCAAGGGGCCGGCATGATAAACAGCCGGATGGCTATCGATGCTCTCTCGCTTCTCACCATTTGCGGACTCGACGAAATCGCGGGTCATCGCTCACGAAACGTCACGCACGTCCTGTCGATCCTCGATCCCGAGTGGCCGGACCCCGATTTCACGACCTATCCGCCCTCGCATGTCCGCACGGTTCTGCGTTTTCACGACATCATCGATCCGACGCCCGGCATGGTGCTGCCGACGGAGGCGGACGTGGATACCATTCTGGCGTTCGGGCGTGCGATCACGGCCGAGGGCGGAACACCCGAAGCGCATCTGTTGGTGCATTGCCACGCCGGCATCTCCCGCTCGACCGCCGCGATGATCATGATCCTGGCGCAGGCCTCTCCCGACCAGGACGAGGCGAGCATCGTCGAGCGCGTGTTTTCCATTCGCGACAAGGCCTGGCCCAACCACCTGATGATTGCCTTCGCGGACCGGCGCCTCGGCCGCGCGGGTCGCCTGACAACCGCCACCAACGACCTCTACCGGCGTCATCTCACCCGTCGGCCCGATCTCGCCGGGTTGATGACCAAACTCGGGCGCGCCCGGGAGGTCGCGATCGGATTGGATCTAGGAAAGCTCCACGAGGCTGGACATGGCGCGTCGGTTGGTGGCTGAACCGGTCCACCGAGCATGAGCGCGGAGCCCTCGACCAAGCCGATCGTCATCTATGTCGATGCCGACGCCTGCCCGGTGAAGGCCGAGGTCTATCGCGTCGCGGAGCGACACGGCCTCGACGTGCATGTCGTGGCCAACAGCCCGATCGCCGTGCCGCGCGACCTGTTCATCCACCGGGTCGTGGTGGCGAGCGGCCCGGACGCGGCCGATGATTGGATCGCCGAGCGGGCGATCCACGGAGATATCGTCATCACGGCCGATGTGCCGCTCGCGGCCCGCTGCGTGAAGACCGGCGCCAGCGTCATCGCACCCTACGGCAAGCCATTCACCGAAGCCTCGATCGGCATGGCGCTTGCCACGCGAGACCTGATGGACCAATTGCGCTCGTCCGGCGAAATCACGGGAGGCCCGAAGCCGTTTTCGCCAAAGGATCGGTCAAGCTTTCTGCAGGAACTCGACCGATCGATCATGCGGCTCAAACGGAGCGGCTTCGGTCGGGTTTGAGGTCGGCCCGGCCGATCGGCATCAGGGTTTGTCGAACGGGTGCACGTTCACGTCATGCGGCGTGAAGAGGAAACGCCTGACAACCTCACCATAGCCGTCATAGACCAGCCCGCCATTGGCGGCGAGCAGCCGGTCGCGGTTGATCTTGTACCAGCCCGGCAGTTCATACCATGGCATGAGCGGGCGCTCGTGATGAGCAGCATGCAGGTTGTTGAAAAGGAAGAGCGGCCCAAAGAACCAGCTATTTTCAACGATTGCGGTGCGCTCGAAGACGCCTTCTTCCGCCCGATGCTCGGCGAAGGACCGCAACAGCAACAGCGCCGTGCCTGGGTAGACGATGCAGAACAGGTAGAACGCGATATTCATGTGGCAGACGCCGACGACCCAGAACAGCACTGCGGCACAACCGAGCGCGTGCCAGGCCCAGATCCGCTTGTGGACCCGGTTGCCCTTGGCCAGGAGCTTGGCTTCGGACAGAAGATAGCGGCTGATATTCCAAGCCGGACCGATCACAAGCCGTCCCGCGAGCGTCGTATGGATGTGAACGATCGCGCGTCCGATAGGCCCGATCGCGGCCCACTGCTCCGCGGTCCAATAATAGGTTTCGGGGTCGTCGAGCGGATCGGTCAACGCGTCGTCGCAATGATGCACGAGGTGCGACATGCGATAGGATTCGAACGGAAGCCAGAGCGACAGGGGGACAAAGCCCAGCAAGCGGTTGATCTTGCGCGAAGGGGTCGGATGACCGTGGATGAATTCGTGCTGCATCGACGAGTGCCAAGCGACCAGGATTGATCCGAGCATGGCAACCAGAAGCGTCGGCATGTGTTGATGAAAAAACGTAACGACCGCGAAACCGCCATAGATCGCCGCCGAAAGCGCGAGTGACGGCCATTCGATGGTCCGACTGCGTCGCCTCGCGACTGTTCCCCTCGACACGTGCGCCGTCACATCTTGCCTCCTCACGTTACGATTCGCATGGAGGAGTTTGAACCGGACATGATATGCGATTCAACGATGATGATGTAGCAATAAATATCATCTGGTGACGAATATCACAACATTGATTGATATATATTATTTGACGATATTTCCATCGTGGAGCCGCCATGGTACGGAACAACACCGTTGGTCTTTTCCGCCGGAGACTCGAGAGCGTGATCGGTCGTGCGGGGCTGACGACGTCCGGCTTCGCGCGCCTTGCCAACATCGATCGCTCGACCCTGTCGCAACTTCTCGACGACACCGATCCTCGTCTTCCCCGGGCCGACACGTTGATGGCCATCGCGACCGCGGCGCATGTGTCGACCGATTGGCTGCTCGGCCTCAGTCAGCGCGAGGAAGTCGGCGCTGAAATTATCCAGGCGATGCTGCAGATCGAAATGCACGATCGCGGGCCGGCCGACGATCATTTCGTCGCCTGGCTCAACGAAGCGGAAGGCTATCGCATCCGAACGGTGCCGGTCGCTTTGCCGGATTTCGTCAAGACCGAAGCGGTGCTTCAGTTCGAGTATGGGAGCACGGAGAATGTGGCGCCCGTGCAATTCGACACCGTACGGGCACGTCTCGACTATATGTCTAAGGCCGACAATGACGTCGAAGTCTGTCTGGCACTGCAAGATCTTCAGGCTTTCGCCGACGGACAGGATATCTGGTCCGACCTGCCGCTGGACGCGCGTCGCGACCAGATCGAGCATCTCAACGCCATCTATCGGAGCGCTTATCCGGGACTTCGCTTCTATCTCTATGACCGGAAGACGGTCTATTCGGCGCCTTTCACGGTCTTTGGGCCCAAACGCGCTGTGGTTTTCCTCGGGCCGAGCTACCTCGTGCTCAACGGCTCAGATCACATCCGCATGTTTGCCCGCCGCTTCGACGACCTGATCCGGCTGGCTGTCGTCCAGCCGCATGGTGTGGAACCCTTCCTGCACGATCTGCTCGACCGAATGACGCCGTGAACGACGTTGTTTATGGTTAGTCGCTCGTCTTTGATGTCCAGGTCGCGTCGCGCATCAGGCTTGAGCGTTCGAGCAGGCGCAGGACGGCTTCGATTTCATCCGGCTCGATCGTCGTGACCGCGAGTGTCGCGACAAGTTCGACATCGGTCTCGCCTCGATCCTCGATCGTGACGTCGCGGACGGGATAATGCGCAACCTCGAGCGTCTCGACCAGAAGATCGCGGGCTTGTGCCACGCCCGCGGTCGACGTCGTGGCTCTGACCTCATAGGTGGCCTCGATCGAGCCGTCGCCGATCGGCGTGCGGTTGATGAGATCGGCCAGTGGCCGCAGCAACGTGTTGCCGGCCAGAACCGTGATGGTCATTAAAAGCGCTTCGGGCCCAAGCCCGGCCCCGCTAAAGGCGCCGACCGAGGCGGAACACCAGAGCGTCGCGGCGGTGTTAAGCCCGCGCACGGTCTTGCCCTCCTTCATGATCACGCCGCCGCCGAGAAACCCGACCCCGGTCACCGTATAGGCGACGATCTGGACCGCGCCGGCGATGCCGCCGAGCCGCATGCCGATGCTGACGAAGGCCGCCGCCCCGACCGCGACCAGCACGGTGGTGCGAAGTCCGGCGCTGCGTTGCCGATATTGTCGTTCTGCACCGATCAACGTTCCGAGGACGAAGGCCAGTGCCAGGCTGGCGGCGGTTTGGATGAGGGCGGGCATCGCGGCCCAATCAAATCCCAACTCGCGTCTCCCGCCGCTTTCCCGAGCCGATCGGGTCGGGATGCACTACGGGTGCGATATGACAGAACGGAGACATTGTATCAGCGTCATCGCCAACCACATCTACGTTTCGGTCGGGAGGCGTCACCATGAATGCATATTCGCAGCAGGCCTATGGCGGCCATGCCGACCCGACGCAGGCGCGTCTGGCAAACCTGCGCCGGATCGCGTGGCTGATCGACGGCGCCTTCAGGCTGCCGTTCACACGATTCCGCTTCGGCCTGAACAGCATGATTGGATTGACGCCCGCCGCCGGCGATGCCGTGCTGGCCGTGATCTCGCTCTATATCGTGAACGAGGCACGCCGGCTGGGCGTGCCCAACGCCAAGCTGCTGGTCATGCTGAGGAACGTGGGAATCGAGGCCGTCGTCGGCGTCGTCCCGATCGTCGGCGATCTCTTCGATATGGCCTTCAAGGCCAATCTCCGGAACCTCGCCATTATCGAGGATCATATCGGCGTGTCGCTTCGCCGCCGCTGATCTGCGGAAGCTCGCGTCGTGTCTAGCGTTTACGGCTGCGGAGCTGATCGAAATAGACGATCACGATGATCAGGCCTCCAGTGATCACGTCCTGCCAGAAGCGATTGACGTTGAGCAGGTTGGCTCCATTGTTGATCGTCGTGAGGATGAACGAGCCGAGCAGCGGCCCCTGGACGCTGCCGACGGCGCCGAACAAGCTCGTCCCGCCGATTACCGACGAGGCGATCGCCTGCAGTTCCCAGCCCTGACCCTGGGTCGCGTTGCCGATGCCGATGCGTGCCGCGAGCAGCACGCCGACAAAGGCCGCCAACGTCGCCGAAATCATATAGGCGAGATAGATCATCGCGCGGACGTTCACGCCTGAGAGGCGCGCGGCCTCTCGGTTCGAGCCGATTGCGTAGAGGTAGCGACCCCACCGACTGTGCTGCAACAGCACATAAGCCGGGGTGGCGACCACAACGACCATCCAGAAGAGGAGCGGGATGCCGAGGAAGGCGCCGCGCGAAAAGTTGGTGAACGCGTCCGGCAGGCCCGAGATCGTGGCCCCGTTGGTGATCAACAAACCGATTCCGCGCAAGGCCGTCAGGGTCGCAAGCGTCATGATGAACGGCGGCAGCCCCAGCGTCGTGATGCCGAACCCGTGAAAAGCCCCGATCGCCGCGCCGACGCAGAGCGTCAGGAGGATCGCCGGCAGGATCGTAAAGCCATGCGTCATCAACCAAGCTACGATCACGCTGGAGAAGCCCACCACCGCCCCGACCGACAGGTCGATACCGGACGTGATGATCACGAAAGTCTGGCCGACCGCGATAATCGCGATCATGGCACCCTGACGCATGAGGTTGGTCAGGTTGTTCTCGGTCAGGAAGCTCGGCGTCGAGAGGCTAAGCGCGATCCACATCGCGATCAGCAACCCGACGAGCGTCAGGCTAAGGATCAGCCCCAACCGGGACGGGCGGGGAACCACGACCGTCATGGTCGGCGCGGTGCTCTTGGCGTCGATGCTCATGCGTGTGCCCTTGATCTCGTCATGTCACACCCCGATCGCTTCGGTCAGGATGATTTCGGGGTCGGCTTTGGTGCCATCGTGGCTTGCGACGAGCTTGCCGCGCCGAAACACATGCAGCGTGTCGCTGAGGTCATAGACTTCCGGCAGGTAGGACGAGATCAGGATGATGCCGGCCCCTTCATGGAGAAGCCGGGCCAGGATCTTGTAGATTTCGACCTTTGTGCCAACGTCGACCCCCACGGTCGGCTCGTCAAAGATGAAGAGTTTGGCCCCGTGGTTCAGCCATTTGCCAACCACGATCTTTTGTTGGTTGCCGCCCGACAGGCTCGAGGCGGCGGCGTTGCGTGATCCGGTCTTGATCTGCATCGCCTTGATCTGGCGATCGGCATGGGTGCGTTCGGCTTTTGGATTGAGCGTGATGCCATTCGTCAGTCGATCGAAGATCGGCAGATTGACGTTGAGCCCAACGCCGAGATTGAGGCAGAGCCCCTGGTCGCGACGGCTTTCCGGCACCAGCGCGATGCCCCGTTTGATCGCATCCGTTTCCTTGCGGATCGAGACGGGCTCGCCCAACCAAACGATTTGCCCTGAGGTCGCCGGCGAACGACCGAACAGGCTTTGCACGAACTCGCTGCGTCCGGCGCCGATCAGCCCATAGAGGCCGACGATCTCGCCTTGCCGCACGCTCAGCGAGATATCCTCGAAGCCTTTACCGCTGAGGTGCTCGGTCCGGAGGATTTCGGGGCCGAACGGCACCGTCTCCTTGTAATGGATCTGCTCGACGGAGCGGTTGATCATCCCTCGGATCAGGCTCTGCTCGTTGGTGTCGGCCACGCGCTGGGTCGAGACCAGGGCACCATCGCGCAAGATCGACACGCGATCGGCGAGTTCGAAGACTTCCTCGAGGCGATGACTGATGTAGACGATCGTGACGCCCTGCGCCTTGAGGCGGCGGATCAACGCGAAAAGCTGGGCCGCTTCCTGCCGGGTCAGATAGCCGGTCGGCTCGTCGAAGATGAGGAATTTAGTCCCGCGCGTTGCCGCTCGCGCGGTTGCGACGAGTTGCTGCTGCCCGATCGTCAAACTTGACAGAGGTGCAGCCGCCGGCAAGGCAAAGCCGATTTCGGCCAGGATCTTTTCAGCCGCGCGCACCATGGCCGTGTGGCGCAACAGGCCGAAGCGTGTCGTCTCGTCGCCGAGGAACAGATTGGCCGCGACACTGAGATGAGGGCAGAGCACCACCTCCTGGTGAACCGCATTGATGCCGAGCGCGATCGCTTCATAGGGGCTCGCCAGCGCGACCGGAACACCTTCCCACATCACATCGCCGCTGGTGCGTTGGTGGACGCCCGTGAGGATCTTGATGAGCGTCGATTTCCCGGCGCCATTCTCGCCCACGATGGCGTGAATTTCGCCGGCCTCGAAAGCGAGATCGACGCCCTTCAGCGCATGGGTGGCGCCGAACCTCTTGTCGAGCTTCGAGAGAACGAAGAGGGGTGACGCTCCCGGAGAAGCGCCATCGTGTTTCGGTTGGACGGTTGCGGTCTGCATGGCGGCTCGTCCAATTGTCTAAAGAACGCGTGCTTCAGTTCAGCTTGGGGTTCAGCAGTTCCTGCGAGCGGGGCGAGTTCATCCCGGCCTTGGTGATGGCATTGACACCCGTATCGACCGTCACCGGGACCTTTTCGCCCTTGGACACGGCGAGCGCCGTCTTCACGCCGTCGTAGCCCATGCGATAGGGGTCTTGGACAATCAGGGCATAGATCGAGCCGTCGGTGAGCAACTTGACGAGCTTGTCGTCCGAGTCGAACGCCACCAGGGTCATCTTGTCGCCGAGCCTGTTCTCTGCGATCGCCTGTCCCGCGCCCTGGCCCATGATAAGGTTGGACGCAAACACACCCTTGAGGTTCGGGCTTGCCGTGATCAGGTCGGTCATGATGTTGAGGCCGGTCGTGGCCTGGCCATCGGCGACTTTGTCGGCCACCAGCTTAAGGCCGGGGTATTTGGCCGCGAGTTCTTCCTTGAAGCCCGCTGCGCGCTGATCGAGCGAGCCGACGCCGGGCAGAGATGTGATGAGGGCAACATCGCCTTCCGCCTTGCCGGTCTTGGCTTTGATGCCTTCCGCCATTGCGTCAGCGGCCACTCGCCCGCCCTGGGTGTTGTCGGTTGTCAGGAAGGACGAGAAAGACTTCGAGTCAGCGGCCGAGTCGATGCCGATGATCTTCACTGATTTAGCGGCTTCATCGATCGGCTTGCCCAGCGCCGCGAATTGCGTCGGCGAGATCACGATCGCGGCAGGTTTGCCCGAGACGGCATTTTCGAGGATCGAGATCTGGCCATCGATATCGGCTTCGGATTGTGCACCGAGTTCCGGAACCTTGACGCCAAGGTCTTTGCCCGCTTTGCGCGCGCCGGCCAGAACGATCTGCCAATAGTTGGATGTGGTGTCTTTGACGATGATCGGTATGGTCACGTCGGCCGCATAGGCGGGGGCCGAAAGTCCTGCGACCGACAGCATCAAGGCGGCTAAAAGCGCGTTCTTCATCGACGTTTCTCTCCTGAACGACGCTCTGTGGCGTCTGCACGAAAGCGTTCAATGCCCCGGCCTTTGGAGAGTGCTGCACGGGAGCGGAGCTGTCAATGCTAACATTTCAGCAGATCGCCAACCCGTCGAAGCCGCGCCCCGAGGAGCGCGGCTTCTTCTCACGTCAAGATTTCAGGGGCAGGGGTGCCTCTGCCCATCGTAGCCAAGGTAGGTGCCGCTGGACGGGTCGTAGGACTTGAAACGCTGCATGCAATATTGCTCCGTATCACCGCCCTGGTCGGCATATACGGGTGCTTGCGCGTAACCCGGATCGACATAGACCGGAGCGGGAGCGCCATAATAGCCGCCGTCGCCATAGCCGCCGTAACCGTAAGCCGGCTGGGAATTGGCAATTGCGCCCCCGATCAGTGCGCCGGCCGCAAGACCCGCGATACCCGCCCCGATCGCGGCGCCGCCGCCGTAACCCCGTCCGCCGCGATAGCCGCCACCATAGTGCCGTCCACCGCGAAAACCGCCGCCCCGATGAAACCCACCGCCGCCATGCCGACGAAACTGGACCTGCTCCACGTTCGACGTGCCTGCGGACGCCAACTTCGGCGACGTGTCGATTGTGAAGGCTGAGGCCGGTCCGGCCGCCGTCATCGCCAACATCGAACCAATCACGCCAACACTCAGAAACGCACGCATGCTCTAAACTCCTCAATCGCCGACGTGCTCAAAAAACAAGCCGTCCACTGCATCAACGCTTTGCACGCCGATCTGTTCGATGACGATTTGTCCATGCGCTGCGGCCGGCTAGCCGATCTGCAATCTGCAGCCAGGGGCGAGCCGTGGCAGAAGCCGTCGGAGATCGTCCGGGCGCAAGGCCACACAACCGGCCGTTGGCGTCCCGCCCGGCGACATCACGTGCATGAAGATCGCGCTGCCAAGACCCTTTCGGGTCGGGTTCATATTATAGTCGATCACTACGCCGAGATCGTAGAGGCGATCCTCGCGCCACATGCGTTCGTGACTCCCGGCGACCGGCAGCTGCACAGCGCGGTTGTATCGGCTCGAGGTCGTATCGTCACACCAGCCGTCGGTCACGCGCAAGGCTTGCATGCTCTGAGCCGTCTGCGGCCGCGATGCTCTGTCGGATCGGAAAAAACCGCCCAGCATCGCGAAGACGCCGATCGGCGTGCCGCCATCTCCTTCGCGCTTTTGCCGTGTCATGCCGGACGGTCCGAGCATGCAGGGGAGGGCGAGCGACGCCGCTAAAAGCCAAGCCTCCGACGGATGGCCGGCCTTCGGGACGACGCGTAACGACGTCAAACGATGGTCGTTTCGGTGGATCGATGAGGCACCGGACTGCCGTCTTGGAGGGGTTGAAGACGGGTTCAAAGAAGGTCCTCCATCGTTGCATCGCGGTTCAGGCTTGCGCTTGCGCGTACATTTGAGCAATTTGGCCGCCGTACAAGACCTCTATGACCGACGTCACGCTTCGTTGCGGGTTGGCCGGACGGGGACCAAGGATACTGCTGCATGTCTCAGGCTCGAAAGATCCTGATTGTCGACGACGACGATGATCTCCGTGAATTGTTGGTCGAGCAATTCTCCCTTCACGATGAATTCAGCCCGTGCGAAGCTGCGACCGCTGAGCGCGCCCTGGCGTTCACCGAAGCGGATTCGCCCGACGTCGTCGTCATGGACGTCGGCTTGCCCGACATGGACGGACGCGATGTCGTCCGCATCATGCGGTCGAATGGGTTCAAAGGACCGATCATCCTGATCACCGGCTATGCGACCGACGACGATGCGGTTCTCGGCCTCGATTCGGGCGCCAACGACTATGTCAACAAGCCGTTCCGCTTCGCGGTGCTGCTGGCACGGGTGCGGGCGCATCTACGTCAACACGAGGGCAGCCATGATGCTCTCTTCCAAATCGGCACGTATACATTCAGCCCCAGCGCCAAAAACCTCGTCAACGAGGGGGGCGACCGGATGCGGCTCACCGAGAAGGAAACAGCGATCCTTCGCTATCTGTACCGCGCCCGCGAGCAGGTGGTGGACCGCGATACGCTGCTGCGTGAGGTATGGGGCTATAACGCGGCCGTGACGACCCATACGCTCGAAACCCATATCTATCGGCTTCGGCAGAAAATCGAGATCGATCCCGCCCACGCGCAATTGCTCGTCACCGAAGCGGGGGGCTACCGGCTGATCCCCTGACGGGTGCAGCTCGGCTTGCCGACGCCCGTTAACAATCGTCAACCATTTCCAGCTAAACTGGCGGCACGTGGGACAAAGGTGCGCGCCGTGACGCTCGAGCAAGACATCCGGCGACTGTCGGCCATTCCGCTATTCGCCGATCTCGGAGCCGAAGCCCTCCGGCTCATCGCGTTTTCGGGCGAAACGCGCATTTTTCGCACCGGGGACGTTTTGTTCCGTCGAGGCGAGTTGGCTGACGGCGGATTCGTTCTCCTGGTGGGATCGATCGCGCTCGATCCAGTCGGCGATGGCCGACCCGCGCGACAGGTCGTCGGGCCCGGTACGCTGATCGGCGAACGGGCGCTTATTTCGGCCCTGCCGCGGCCGACGACCGCCATCGCACGCGAGCCATCCACCGTGTTGAAGATCACACGGCGGCTCTTTTATCGGATCCTCAACGAGTTTCCGGGCAGCGCCGACCGGGTGCGCCGCAATCTCGCACGCGACCTCAACGAGCGGCTGGCCGATCTCAAAATCGGAGATCGACAGTAACCGGCACGTGATCGGATGGTTTGTCCCAGCCGCGCGCCTCCTTGCAAACGCTGATCCCGTCCAGCGCGCCGCGCAAATCCTCGCTAAGCCAAATATGATCGAGCCGCCGCCCCTTGTTGGCCGCCGCCCAATCAGGCGATCGATAACTCCACCAGGTAAATAGCTTTTCGGCCGGCACGATCTTCTCCCGCATCGCGTCGATCCAGGGTCCGGCCGCCTGAACGCGCCCGAAGCGATCCACCTCGATCGGCGTATGGCTGACGACCGACAGCAGCGCCTTGTGGCTCCACACGTCGGTTTCGAGCGGTGCAATATTGAGATCGCCGACCAGCACGGCGCGTTCGGCGACGAGCCGAGCCGGACCATCCATCATGCTGTCGAGAAAGTGCAGCTTATGCTCGAATTTCGGATTGATGAGCGGGTCCGCCACGTCGCCGCCGGCCGGTACGTAGAAATTGTGAATTGTGAGCCCCGCTGCCGCTCCCGCCTCGGGCGCGAGCTTGATCGCGATGTGGCGCGCATGGCCGTGGCGGCAGAATTGTCCCTTGTCGATCGAAGCGATCGGCAGCTTCGAAAGCACCGCCACGCCGTGATAGCCTTTTTGCCCATTGATCTCGACATGGTCGAAACCAAGCGCCCGGATGTCGTTCATCGGGAATTCGGCGTCGCGGCACTTGGTCTCCTGCAAGCACAGGATGTCGGGTTGGTGCAACTCGAGATACTGGCGAAGGAGGGGCAGCCGAATCCGGACCGAATTGATGTTCCAGGACGTGATGGTCAGGCGCACGGCGTCAGCTCTGGTTACGGGAACGAGGGGAAAAGTCGATCGGGGAGGTCGCATGCCGGAGGACCCGATGCAAGCGAGCGCTCGTCTCGGCTATCGTCCGACTGGCCACGGCGTCGACTTCGGCCGCGCGCGACCTACTTGCCTCAGCGACCTCTTGCAGTTGGATTGACCCATGCTTCGCCTCGGAACCGCTTATGCCGCAACGCTCGTCGCCATGCTGGTGTTGGATTTCGCATGGCTCGGAACAGTGGGCGGGCCTTTGTTCAAGCGAACGCTGGGCGATAGCCTCGCGCCGAATTTTTCGCTCGGCGCGGCCGGCCTGTTCTATCTTCTCTACGCCGCCGGCATCGTCTATTTTGCGCTTTTGCCCGCCTTCGACGCCGGATCCTGGTCGACGGCGCTAACCCGAGGCCTGCTGCTCGGGTTCTTCGCCTATATGACCTACGATCTCACCAATCTGGCGACGCTGCGGAACTACACGGTGGCGCTTGCCATCACCGACATGATCTGGGGCGCAATCGTGACCGGTGCCTCGGCCGCCATCGCGTTCTGGGTCGCCGATATGGCGGTCAAGCGCTTCGGTTGATCGCGGACGCACCGACGGGGGCCAGCCGATAATGGCTGACGCCCCAATCCGCGCCGCCCGCGTGGCCGAAAAGCCCCGAGGTGGCGAGGAAGAAGAGCCGCCAGCGGCGACGCCAAAGTGGCGCTGCCGCGCCGTAATGGCCGCGCAGGATCGCATCGATCTGGCGCCGGTTACGGTCGAAATTGGCGAGCCAATCGTCTGCGGTGCGGCGGTAATGCTCCCCGCTCCACCGCCACTCGTCCTCGATCACGAAGACTTCCGGAAAACGCGCCGCGAGCGCCTGGCTCGGCATGATGCCGCCGGTGAAGAAGTGCTGGGCGATCCAATCGTCCTTGTCGGCATGATCGAACCGATACGAGCCGGAGCGATGCGTGAAGACATGCAGGAACAGCCGGCCTTCTGGCCTCAACCAGGTTTGGACGCGGCGCAGCAGGGCCTGCCAATTGGCCATATGCTCGAACATCTCCACCGAGACGATTCTGTCGTAGCAACGCGTGGGATCGAAGGTGTTCATATCGGCCGTGAGGACGCGGACGTTGTAGAGCCCACGGCGCATGACCTCGGCCTCGATAAACGCGCGTTGCTGGCGAGAGTTCGACACCGCCGTGATGTTGGCCTTCGGCAGTTGTTCGGCCATCCACAGCGTCAGCGATCCCCAGCCGCAGCCGAGTTCTAGAATATCCTGACCATCCGCGAGGTCGGCATGGGCTTGCGTTTCGGCCAAGGCGCGCTCCTCGGCTTGTTTTAGCGTGTCGCCGGGTTTGTCATACAAACACGACGAGTATTTGCGGCGGGGGCCGAGCACCAGACCGAAGAATTCCGACGGGAGTTCGTAATGCTGCGCGTTGGCGTCCGCCGTATGGAGCGCGATAGGGAAGTCCGCCATGCGCCTGACGAAAGCGCGATCGTCGGCATCGGTTGCGGCGGCGAGTTTTTCGGCCGTGCGGCCAACCATGAGGCCAACGCCGGTTCGCAGAATCGCATCGGGAAGCGGCAAGCCCTCGGCGGCCTTCAGGGCGAGTGTCGTCGGTGTCATGCGGGTCTGTCCGGCGTCGTACGGGATCGTGGGGGAAGCGGCAGGAAGGCGCTGGTGCGGGCCTGATAGTCGCGGAAGGCCTGCCCACGCGAGCGCAGCATATAATCCTCCAACGGTGGAATGCCCGATGCGTAGACCAACAGCCAATAGATGATCGCGGGTCCGATCAGCGCCAGCCAGCCCCAGGGATAGGCGGCAGTCAGGCTGATGGCCATCACGGGATAAGCCAGCCAGCCAAAGAACTCGAAGAAGTAATTGGGGTGACGCGACCACGACCAGAGGCCGACGTCACAGACTTGGCCTTTGTGGCGCGGATCCGCCGCGAACCGCCGCAATTGTTCGTCGCTGAGCGCCTCACCAAAGACGCCGATCGCCACGATCGCAACCCCGAGCCAATCGCGCCAATCCGGCGACGGGCGGGGGTTGCGGGCCGCCACGAAGACCGAGATCGCCAGCAGCGCCATGGTGAGAGCCTGGATCTGTAGAAACCAGAACATGCGGCTCGAGGCGTTCCGGCCCCAATCCTGTTTCAGCTTGGCATAGCGCGGGTCGTCACCGCCTTTCAGCGTGCGACGCAGAATATGGAGCCCGAGTCGCAGCGACCAGACCCCGAGCAGGATCGCCACCAACCCTTGCCTGAACGAGGGGCTGTCACCCGCCTCGAGCGGGAGCAGCGCCAGGACGATGCCGGCGATCCCGGTGCCGAATGTCCAGATCGTGTCGACAAAACCGGACTTGCCGGTCTTCTGCGCGATGAACCAGGCCGCCACCATCGCCAATGAGACGCCAACCACCATGAGGCACAAGGTCACGACAATCATCGGCAACGAACCGATCGCAGACGGTGGGATGTCGGCATTGACACTGATCCTTTACTGGGGCGCATGCGCCGCGACCGCCGCAGGGGCAAATCCAAGAGTAAGATACGGGCCGCCTCGACCGCCGTCGCCGCGTCAAATGAGGAAATGCAACAAAATTTGAGACACGGTCGCCATCGATCGCCGATTCCATCGTAGCTTAGGGTGCAAAGCAAAGGTTCCGATGAACAACGATGTGAAGTCTCTCGATCTTGCCGTGATCGGGACAGGCATTTCCGGCATGAGCGCGGCCTGGCTCTTGAGCAAGCGCCATCGGGTCACCGTCTATGAACAGGCGGGACGCATCGGCGGCCACAGCAACACGATTTCGGTCGCGGGCGCCCGGGGCGTCCTCCCGGTCGATAGCGGGTTCATCGTCTATAACGACTTCGCTTATCCGAACCTCACAGCGCTTTTCGCCCATCTCGACGTGCCGACCAAATTTTCCGATATGTCGTTCGCGGTGTCGCTCGACGCGGGACGGCTCGAGTATAATGGCACCGATGTGAAGGGGCTGTTCGCGCAGCGGCGCAATATTCTCAGCCTGCGGTTCTGGTCGATGCTGCGCGACCTGCATCGCTTCTACCGCGAGGCGCCGGCCCATGCCGGCAAGCTGGGGCTGACTAGCCTTGGCGACTATCTTCAACAGGGGCGATACGGCCGCGCCTTCATGGACGATCATCTGCTGCCGATGGCGGCCGCGATCTGGTCCGTCCCGGCTAAAGCGCTGCTCGATTATCCGGCCGAAGCCTTCATTCGTTTTTGCGAGAACCATTGTCTTCTCCGCATCTCGCAGCGGCCCTTGTGGCGCACGGTCGAGGGTGGAAGCCGCGTCTATGTGGAGCGCTTGACCGCTGCTTATGCTGACCGGATCCGCCTCGGGACGGCGGCTCGGCAGGTCATCCGCGAACCGGGTGGCGCGACCGTGGTCGACAGCCATGGCGCGCGCGACCGGTTCGATCATGTCGTGATCGCGACTCATGCGGATCAGGCGCTCGCCTTGCTCGACGACGCGAACGCTGCAGAGCGCGCCGCGCTGAGCCCCTTCCGCTATTCGGATAATCTCGGGGTGATGCATCGCGACCCGACCCTGATGCCGAAGCGGAGGGCCGTCTGGTCGAGTTGGAATTACCTCGGCGGGCGTCAGAAAGCGGCCGATGCCGATCACCTCTGCGTCACCTACTGGATGAACCAACTCCAGGGTCTGCCGAGCGACGACGATATCTTCGTGACGCTCAACCCGCCGCGCGATCCCGCGCCCGGCACCGAAATTCGGCGAGAACTCTACCACCATCCGATGTTCGACGGCGCCGCTATGACGGCTCAACACCATCTCTGGTCCTTGCAGGGGACCCGCAACACATGGTTCTGCGGCGCCTATTTCGGCGCGGGCTTTCACGAGGATGGATTGCAGGCCGGGCTCGCGGTCGCCGAGCAACTCGGCGGCGTGCGTCGACCCTGGACGGTCGCCAACGAGTCTGGTCGCATTGTTCTCGGCCAACCCGCGCTTGTCGCGACGGCGGCTTGAGCCATGGCGGACGTGTGGGTCTCCGGCCTCTACGACGGCGCTGTCACCCACAAGCGGGTGAAGCCGCGCCGCCATGCGTTGCGCTACCGCATGTTCTGGATGCTGTTCGATCTCGATGAACTCGACCGGCTCGGTCACGGTTTGCGGCTCTTCTCGCGCAATCGCTTCAACCTGTTCTCGTTCCGCGATCGCGATCACCTCGAGGGCAGCGCGCGCCCTTTGCGCCAGCAGATCGAGGGCTATCTGACCGACGCCGGGCTGGCACCTGATGGAGGCCCGATCCGCCTGCTCTGCGTGCCGCGCCTTCTTGGCTACGCCTTCAACCCGTTGAGCGTCTACCTCTGCCACCGTCGCGACGGCACCCTTTCGGCGATGCTTTACGAAGTGAACAACACCATCGGGCAGCGCCATAGCTACCTAATCCCGATCGAGGCAGACCACGCCGGAACCGTGCGCCAAACCTGCGACAAACGGTTCTACGTTTCGCCCTTCATGGATATGGACTTGACCTATCGGTTCGAAGTGCAGCCGCCCGCCGCCCGCGTGTCGGTTGCGGTCACGGCCAGCGATGCCCAGGGCCTCGTGATCGCGACGTGTTTTTCGGGCGAGCGCCGTCCGTTGTCGGATGCAGCGCTCGTCAAGACCTTTGCGGCGCATCCCCTTCTCGCCATGAAGATCGTGGCCGGCATCCATTGGGAGGCGCTTCGCATCTGGCGCAAGGGCATCGCGTTCCGCAGCCCACCACCGCGGCCCGCCGCGCCCGTTACGCTCGGGCGGTCCGAGCCGCGCTGATCACGGCTTGCTGCCCAGCATGATCCACCAATGCAGCACCTCGGCGACCCCGCCGACCACGACCACGCTGGCGGCCCAGATGCCCACGAACCAGAGCAGCTTACGCGTTCGGCTCGCCTCCTTGGTCGATGAGTGATCCATGTCCCGCCTCAATGGTAATTCATCCCGACCTCGACCTTGCCGCGGAAGATCCAATAGGCATAGGCGCTGTAGGCCAGAATGATTGGCATCATCACGATGGCGCCCACCAGCAGAAACGCCATGCTGGAGGATGGCGACGCCGCATCCCAGATGGTGATCGAAGGCGGCACGATCCAGGGATAAAAGCTGATGCCGAGACCGATGTAGCAGAGGACGAAAAGCGCCTGGGCACAGAGCAGAGGCGTCAGGTGATGCTTCTGCAATAGGCTGCGCCAGAAGACCCAGGCCGTCAGCGCCACCAGCACGGGAACCGGGCTCGTCAAAGCAATGCCGGGCCAACCGAACCAGCGTGCGGCGAAGCGCGGGTTGAGGAAGGGTGTCCAGATACTCACGGCGACGATGAGCGCCAGCGTGGCGATCATCAAGGCCCGCGCTTGCAGGCGGCTGCTGTCCTGCAACCTCCCCGTGGTGCGCCAGATCAGCCAGCACGAGCCGAGCAGCGCATAGCCGACCACAACCGCGACGCCGCAGAGGATCGTGAACGGCGTCAGCCAATCCCACCAGCCGCCCGCGTAGGCATTGTTCTCGACGTGGATACCCTGCAGCAGACCGCCGAGCGCCAGACCCTGGCAGAAGGCTGCCCCGGTCGAGCCGCCACAAAAGGCGACGTCCCACCAGAACCGGCCGCGTTTGGTGTTGGTGCGAAAGCGGAACTCGAACGCGACGCCCCGCATGATGAGCGACAGCAGCATGGTGATGATGACCGGATAGAGCGCCGGCAGGATGACGGCATAGGCCAGCGGGAAAACGGCGAAGAGACCGCCACCCCCGAGCACCAGCCAAGTTTCGTTGCCGTCCCACACCGGCGCGATGGAATTGACCATCACGTCCCGCTCGTCGGAGCCATGCTCGGCCATGAACAGGATGCCGGTGCCAAGATCAAACCCGTCGAGCACCACATAGGCCAGAACCGCGAAGCCCAGCAGGGCGGCCCAGATCAGCGCAAGATCATATCCCTCGAACGTCATGATCTCACTCCGCCGGTGCGAGGTCTGGGGTCAGGGCCGGCTCCTGCGTGGCTCCGGCCGGACCCGGAGTGATGCCGGCGCTGCGGTGCGGAATGGCGGGCGGCCCGCTTTCGCCCGGATGCGGCGGCACGGCCATCAGCCTCAGCAGGAAGATGACGGCGGCACTGAACACGACCGCATAGATCACCACGAAAGCCACCAGCGAAATGCCGACGCCGGGTGCACCGACGGGCGACACGCTGTCGGCGGTTCGCAGCAGCCCATAGACCGTGAAGGGCTGGCGCCCCGCCTCGGTCACGGTCCAGCCCGCCAACATGGCGATGAAGCCGGCCGGGCCCATAGCGACCATGATCCGCTGAAACCAGCGCGCCTGGAAGATCCGACCCTTGCGACGCAGCAGCAGGCCGACACCGCCGACCGCAAACATCAGCAAGCCGAGGCCGACCATGATGCGGAAGGCGAAGAACACCACCGGGACAAAGGGGATCTCGTCCGGCTTGAACTCCTTCAAGGGCTTGATGGTGCCGGCCCAGCTATGGGTCAGGTAAAGCGACCCCACATGCGGCACCGCGATCTCGAAGTTGTTCTTCTGATTGGCTTGATCGGGCAAAGCGAACAGCACCAGGGGCTCGCCCTCTCCCGCCGGCTGACGCTGCCAGTCGCCTTCCATCGCGGCGACCTTCTGCGGCTGGTATTGCAGTGTGTTGTCGCCCTGCACGTCACCCGCGATGATCTGCAGCGGAGCCGCCACCAACGCCATCCACATCGCCATCGAAAACATCAGCCTCGCCGACCGATTGTTCCGGTCGCGCAGCAGGTGATAGGCGCCCACGGCCCCGACCACGAAAGCCACCGACACATAGGTGGCACCGAGCATATGGACGAAGCGATAGGGATAGGACGGATTGAAGATGATCTTCACCCAGTCCTCCGGGAAGTAGCGCCCATCGACGATCCTGTAGCCCTGCGGCGTCTGCATCCACGAATTGCTCGCGAGGATCCAGGCGGCGCTGATGTGGGTCCCGATCACGACGAGGCATGTGGCCGCGAAATGTAAGCCGGGGCCGACCCGCTTCATGCCGAACAGCATGACGCCGAGAAAACCGGCCTCGAGGAAGAAGGCCGTCAGGGTCTCGTAACCAAGCAGCGGGCCCAAGATCGGGCCGACCTTGTAGGAGAATTGCGACCAGTTGGTGCCGAACTCGTAGGACATCACGAGACCGGACACGACCCCGACGCCGAATACGACAGCGAAGATCTTCAGCCAATACTGATACGTGTCGAGATAGACTTGCTGGCGAGTTCTCAGCCAAGCCGCTTCGAGGACCATCAGATAGGCCGCAAGACCAATCGAAAAGGCCGGAAAAATGATGTGAAAGCCAACCGTGAAGGCGAATTGTATTCGGGCCAGCTGCAAAGCGTCGAGCGAGAACACGGCAACAGTCTCCACGAACAGATGGCGGGAGCGCCAGACTAGCTCGGAGGCTCGTCATGATCTATTCGTCCCTGAGGATATGTTGCGGAAACCGCGCGAAGCCGATTGGACGGTTTGCCCTATGGCAAAGAAGCAGTCCGGCGCGAGTGTCTTTTTCAGGTTCCATTGATTGCGGTGACGACCGCGCCGAAGTGGCAGGTCGCCGCCGCCAGAACGAAGCCGTGCCAGATGGCGTTCTGGAAGCGCAACGCGCGCCAATGATGGAAGATGACGCCGAACGAATAAAGCAGGCCGCCGCCGAAGATCAGGAAGAGGCTGATCGACGGCAAGGTTCCGACCAACGCCGGAATGGCCAGCAACCCGCTCCAGCCGATCCCGATATACAGCAAAGTCGAGAGCCACTCGCGCCGGCCGAGATTGGCGAGTTTCAACGCCATGCCGATCAGGCTGACGGTCCAGATGACCAGCAACAGCAGGTTACTTTGCAGGCTGCCGATCCGGATCAGGAAGGGCGTGTAGGTGCCTGCGATCAGCGCGAAGATCATCGCGTGGTCGACGCGGCGAAGCACCCATTTAGCGGGTGATACGGGCCACATATTATAGACCGCCGAGGCCGTCAGCGTGATCAGCAGCGTCCCGCAATAAATGGCGTGCGGGAGAAGCCCGGCATGATCACGCGGGCTGAAATAGACCATCATGACGACCGTTCCGACGACCGCCAGCACCAGTCCGAGCCCATGAATGATCCCGTCGGCAAGGATTTCGTCCCATCCGTAGGGCCATGCGCGGCTCCCCGGCGGGTCAAGCGTCTCGATCATGCAGATACCCCTGAGGATGCCCGCATCCAACGCGATCATTATGGCGTTGGCGCGACCAATCGGGTGTCGTCATGCCGCGTGGCGGAACTCGCGGTCGGGGCGCTTCAGCCCGAGCGGCAGGCGATCAAGCCATTCTTCCGGCACCTGACCGTGGATCGCCAGGGTGGCCGGAACGCTCCGCCGAGCCGCCTCGACATCCACCGCTTGGGACAGGACCACGACGCCGGTCCGAAATCGCGCCAGGCGGTTGCCGGCACGGCGCGCGCTCGTCTCGTCGGCGTAGACCTGGGCCGCAAGCGCGATGAGGCGGTGCGGCATGGCGCGATAGGGTTGCACGATGAACAAGGTTTGGTCGCTCATTTCGAATCTCCTGATTGAGAACATAACAGGAACATCGAGTTTGAAAAGGTCTCTTGACTGGACGCGCTCGCATTTTTGCGCCAGCACCGTGCGGGGCCGGCCGGCCTCGAGGAGAGACCCGAATGCGTGACGTCGTGCTGGCGATCGATCTTGGAACGTCGAGCCTGAAGGCGATGTTGGTCGACAGCGACGGCGCGGTGGTGGCGGAAGCAGCGGCCGCTTATCCGACCGCATCGCCGACGCCCCAGGCGGCCGAGCAGGACCCGGATCTGTGGTGGGACGCGCTGCGCGAGGTTGGGTCACGGCTGTGGGCCGACGAGGGCGCCGTCGCAGCGCTTCGCGTCACGGCGATCGGATTATCGGGCCAGATGCACGGTCCCGTCGTGCTCGACGCCGCCGGCGCGGTCATCCGACCGTGCCTGCTCTGGTCGGATTCACGGAGCGGTCCGCAAGCGCAGTGGCTGCAGGAGACGATCGGACGCGATCGGCTGATCGCCATCACGGGGACAGCCGCCAATGCGAGCGGAACCGTCACGAAACTGCTTTGGATGCGCGAGCATGAGCCTGAGTTTTTCGCCCGGATCAGAACTGTCCTGCTGCCGAAAGACCATCTGCGCTATCGGTTGACCGGCCGGCTCGCGAGCGACCCGTCGGACGCCTCCGGCACCTCGATGCTGGATATCCGCACGCGGCAATGGTCGACCGACCTTCTGGCGGCCTGTGGCCTCGATGCCGCTTTGTTGCCGGACCTGCTGCCGAGCACGGCCGTCGCGGGTCATGTCACGGCCGATGCCGCGGCGGCGCTCAGGCTTCCGGTCGGCGTGCCGGTCGTGACCGGGGGCGGCGACGCCTTATGTGCCGCGCTCGCCATGGGGATCGATGGCGGCGACGCGGGTCGGGCGCTCGTCACCCTCGGCACGTCCGGCCAGTTGCTGGTTTCGACCGGTGCGCCGGCGATCGATCCGGCCGGCCGGCTCAATACCTTCTGCCACGTCGTGCCCGACCAATGGTGCGCGCTGGCCGCGACGCTCAGCGCGGGGGAGTCGCTCGCTTGGGCCAGCCGCGTCGCGAGCCAGCATGGCTTGGTGTCGGCCCAGGCTCTGCTCGACCTCGCCGCGACGTCACCCGCTGGTGCGCGGGGCGTGCTTTTCGCGCCCTACCTCTCCGGTGAGCGGACGCCGCATATGGACGCTGCCGTTGCGGGCGCATTCGCGGGTCTTCGGGGCTCCACCGATGCAGCCGATATGGTTCGCGCGATCCTCGAGGGTGTCGCCTTCGCGCTGCGGGATGGACTCGCGACGCTGCGGGGCAATGGCTTGCATGTCGAGGATCTGCGCGGCACCGGCGGCGGCGCGCGCAGCCCGCTCTGGTGTTCGATCCTCGCCTCGGTGCTTGGCGTGCCTCTGGCGGTGCCGCAGCCCTCGCACGGATCGTGTTACGGCGCGGCTCTCTTGGCCTTCCAGCCGGCGGGCTTTCCGGCGCGGGCCGGTGGAGACGCGGTTTCGACCCTGGCCTATCGACCCGATCCGGCGCTGGCCGATCTCTATGCGTCACGCTTCCGCGCCTATCGGACGCTGTATCCCGGCTTGAAGGCACTCGCAGCCACGGACCTTGATCCGTAGGCCTTCAACGATCCGTAGGCCTTGCAATCATGCGTTGCGGGCCCATCTGTTGCTCAAGACAAACGGCCGAGGCCGGATGTCGCGGATGCGATTTGCTCGACCGGCGCCGTCAACCACGGATGTACTGGCGATGGCCTGATCGGGCCGCATCCGTTATCGACGTTGGTCGATATGACCCCGCTTCCAAGCGGGGTTTTTTATTGTCGGTTCGCTGTCAAGCGCTTGCGGTGAGTGTTGCCTCGCTGGCCCGCGCGGCCGCCGCGATGGCCTTGCGGCGTACCAGCACCTCGTCGAGCCATTCGCCCCGCATTTCGGGCACCGAAGACAGCAGAAGTTCCGTATAGGGATGATAGGGCGGCGCGAAGACGTCGCTGGTTTCGCCCGCCGCGACGAGCCGCCCCTTCAGCATGACCACCACTTTATTGGCGATCCGCTTCACGGTGCCGAGGTCATGCGTGATGAAGAGGTAGGCGACCCCGAGATCGTCTTGCAAGCGCTGGAGAAGGCGGAGGATTTCCTCCGCCACGAGTTGATCGAGCGCCGACGTGACCTCGTCGCAGATGATGAGATCGGGTTCGGCCGCGAGCGCCCGCGCGATGCTGACCCGCTGCTTCTGGCCGCCCGACAGTTCGGACGGGTAGCGATCGATGAAGCTCTCCGGGAGATCGATCTGACGGAGCAAATCGAGGACGCGCTCGCGCACCTCTTTCCGCGACCGATTGAAGTAGAATGTCATCGGCCGTCCGATGACATCCAGCAGCGTCTGGCGCGGATTAAGCGCCACATCCGGCATCTGGTAGATCATCTGAACGCGTCGGAGCTGATCCTTGGTCCGATCGGCGAGACGGGCCGGAAGGCTCTGGCCCTCGAAGGTGATCTCGCCCTCCTTGCGGGGCAGCAAACCCATGACGACGCGCGCCAGCGTGCTCTTGCCGGACCCGGATTCGCCCACCACCGCCACCGTGTCGTGTCGCCGCACGTCGATGCTGACGTCCTGGATCACATTGGCGAATTTGGCGTAGCTAGCGGTGACGTGCTGGATGCTGAGCAGCGGCTTTTCGGCGGCCTGCTCGGCCGACTTGCCGGAATGGGCGAAGCTCCTCTCGGTCACGAGCCGTTTGGTATACTCCTCGCGCGGACTGTTCAGCACCTGATCGGCGTAACCGAGCTCGACCATTTTGCCCTGCCGCAGCACCATGATCCGATCGGCGATCTGCGCCACCACCGCGAGGTCATGCGTGATGTAGAGCGCGGCGGTGCCGTGCTCGCGGATCAGTTTGCGGAACGAGGCCAGCACGTCGACCTGGGTCGTAACGTCAAGCGCGGTCGTGGGTTCGTCGAAGACCAGGAGATCGGGACGTGACACCATCGCCATCGCAGCCATGGCGCGCTGCAACTGGCCGCCCGATACCTGATGCGGGTAGCGCGCCCCAAAAGCGTCAGGGTTCGGCAATTCGAGTTCGCGAAACAGGCCCCTGGCCGCGACCTCCGCTTCCGACCGGTTCATCAGGCCCTGCCGGACGGCCACTTCGCACACCTGGTCCATGATGGTCATCGACGGGTTGAACGAGGCGGCAGCGCTTTGCGCGATATAGGCGACACCCCGGCCGCGCAAGCCGCGACGCTGATCGGCCGTCATGGTGCGGATATCGTGGCCGCCGAGCAGCATCGACCCACCGGTGACGACGCAGCCGGAGCGGGAATAGCCGAGGGTCGAGAGCCCGATGGTGGATTTGCCGGCGCCAGACTCGCCGATGACTCCGAGCACCTCGCCGCGCCGAAGCGTGAAGCTGACGTCGTCAACCAGCACCGGGCCATGGCCACGATCCGTCCTGACCTCGATCCGGAGCTTGTCGACCACGAGAAGATCGTCACCCAGCGGATTGCGGGCGTGAGCGTCGGTCATGCGCTTTCCCCATAGCCCTTCGAGTGGATCGACAGCATCCAGTCGACCACGAAGTTAATGCCGATCGTGAGGATCGCGATGGCGGCCGCCGGATAGAGCGGCGCGGCCGAGTCGAGATTGATCATGTCGCGATAGTCTTTGACCATGCTGCCCCAATCGGCCAGCGGCGGCTGGATGCCGAGACCGAGAAAGCTGAGGGCCGCGATCAGCAGGAACGTGAAGCAGAACCGCAGGCCGAATTCGGCCGCGAGCGGCGGGATCGCATTGGGCAGGATCTCGCGGCTGATGATCCACCACAGGCCCTCGCCACGCACCTTGGCGGCTTCGACATATTCGAGGCTGGCGATATTCATCGCGACCGCGCGAGCAAGGCGGAACACGAGCGTTGAATTCAGGATCGCAATGGTGCCGACCAGCACCGGAATGTCGGTGCCGAGAACCGACAGGATCATGAAGGCGAAGATTAGGATCGGCATCGACAGCAGCAGGTCGACGATGCGCGACAACAGCGAGTCGACCCAGCCGCCGACGGCGGCCGCCACGAAGCCCGTGATGATGCCGATGATGAACGCCAGCACCGTGATCAGGCTGGAGAGGCCGATCGACAGGCGCGCGCCGTAGATCAGGCGGCTGAGGATGTCGCGACCGAGATTGTCGAGGCCGAGCAGGTGCAACCGATCGGGATCGGCCCAGGCATCGCCGACGATGTCAGCCTGCCCGAATGGCGCGATCACGGGCGCGCCCAGTGCGACCACCACGTTGATCAGAATGATGATGAGGCCGACCCAGGCCGTCAGACTGAGTTTATGGCCGAACAATCGCACGAGCTGACCCTCTTTCGATCGATGGAGACCCGGTCGGCGACCGGCAAGGGCGGCGATCCCGCGTCAGCGGGGATGCCTCAAGCGCGGATTGCTCATGATGGCCAGAATGTCGGCCGTCATGTTCAACAGAATGTAGATCACCGCGAAGATCAGGCCGCAGGCCTGCACGACCGGCACATCGTGTTTGGAGACGGCGTCCACCATCAATTGGCCGAGGCCCGGATAGACGAACACGGCCTCGACGATGACGACGCCGACGATGAGGTAGGCGAGATCGAGCGCGATCACGTTGATGATCGGGGCCAGCGCGTTGGGAAAGGCGTGCTGCACCACGATGCGCCATTTCGGCAGGCCCTTGAGCAGCGCCATTTCGATATAGGGGCTGGCCATGACGCTGAGAACCGAGGCGCGCGTCATTCGCATCATGTGGCCGGTGATGACCAGCACCAGCGTCAGCATGGGCAAAAAGGTGAGATTCATGCGTTCGAGCAGCGGGGTATCCGGCGTGACATTCGCCAGCGAGGGAAACCAGCCGAGCTGCACGGCCAGATATTTGATCAGGATATAGGCGACGAAATATTCGGGCACCGAGACGGTCATCAAGGTCACGACATTGACGAGCCTGTCGTAAAAGCCGCCCTGGTTGACCGCAGCCAACAGGCCCAGCGCGACCGCGAGCGGAACCGCAATAAGGGCGGCGTAGAGCGCCAGGAAGATCGTGTTTTGCAACCGGGGCGCGATTTCTTCAGCCACGTCCCGTTTGTTGGCGAGCGATACCCCAAAATTCCCGTGCGCTGCGCCCGAGAGCCACTCGACGTAGCGGGTCGTCGGCGGCCGATCGAGCCCGAGTTCCTTGCGCATGGCCGCGAGGGACTCGGGGGTCGCATTGGTCTGCAGGATCGCCGATGCCAGATCGCCCGGCAGGATCTCGGTGCCGGCGAAAATCAGCACCGAGGCCGCGAACAGCGTCATCAATCCGAGGGCGAGACGCTGGGCGATCAGTTTGATCAAAGGCTCAAGCCTTCAGAAATGCTTTTTCGGCGATGCGGCCGTTATCCATATCGAAACCGCTATGGGGTGTGTGGCCGCCCACCTTCTTGTTTTTTGCGTCGAGCCAATCGCGGAAGCACGGAATAAGCGTCCCGCTTTCGTCCGTCAGCATGGCTTGCATGTCCCAGATGTAGCTTTTGCGCTTGGCCTCGTCGACTTCGCCCTGAGCGTCCGTCAGCAGCTTATCGAACTTGGGGCTGTTCCAATGCGACTCGTTCCACGGCGCCTTGCTCTGATAGGCGATATCGAGCATCTGGGTCGCGGCGGGCCGGCCGCCCCAATAGCTGGCCACGAAAGCGCCCTTGAGCCACACATTGTCGAAATAGCCATCCGCCGGCTCTTTCTTGACATCGACCGTGATGCCGGCCTTGCCGGCGGTCGCTTGCAGCAGCGTCGCCATGTCGACCGCGCCGTTGAAGGCCGCATCCGAGGTCTGCAGCACGATCTTGGCATCGGCCAGACCGGCTTTCTTGAAGTAGAATTTCGCCTTGTCGGGATCGTATTTCAACTGCTCTAGCTGGGAGTTGAAATAGGGATCGCTCTTCGGGATCGGATTGTCGTTCCCGAGCGTGCCATAGCCGCTGAACAGCGTCTTGATCATCTGTTCGCGATCGACCGCATATTTCATCGCCTTGCGGAGATCGAGGTTCGTATAGGGGTCGCGGTCGTCCTGCATCGCCATGACCGGGTACCAGCCACCCGCCGCCCGCACGATCTCGAGCGTTGGGCTCTTGGCGATCCGTGACACCGTCTTCGGATCCGCCCGGTTGATAGCGTCGACCTGGCCGGAAATCAGCGCGTTCATACGCGCGCTGGTGTCGTTGATGACATTATATTCGACCGCATCGAGGAGGCCGCGATCGGCTTTCCAATAAGGCCCGGCCTTTTTCAGCGCGATGCGGACGCCCGGATCGAACCGATCGACCGTGAAGGCACCCGTGCCGACGGGTTTGGCCCAATCGGTAAAGCCGTTCGGCACCATCATGAGGTGATAGTCGGTCAATACCGTGGGGAAGTCGGCATTGCCCGACGCCAGGGTGACTTCGATCTGGTTTTTGTCCAGCTTCTTGACGTCGGCGACCGCCTTCATCGGACCCGCCGCGCCCGATTTCGTGTCGCTACCGCGATGCAGGTTCAACGAGTAGACGGCGTCGTCGGCGTCGAATTCCTTGCCGTTGTGGAACATGACGCCCTTGCGAAGCGTGAAGATCCACGTCTTGGCGCCGTCCTTCGGCTCGTATTTTTCGGCAAGCTCCGGCACGGGCCGGTTCTCGGCACTATTCTCGACGAGGCCGTTGAAGAGGCCGAACCCGACATCGATCATGACCGAGTCGTTCCAGCTCAGCGGATTGAGGCTGTCGGTCGTGCTGCCGCCGCCAAGCCCGAGCCGCAACGTGCCGCCCTTCTGGGCGGTTTCGGCGGCGAGCGCTTCTGCGCCGAGAACAAGGGAATTGACGGCTACCGCGGACGCGCCCAGCGCGATGGCTCGGCCGATAAAATCGCGGCGGGACAGGCGTCCCAGTGCATGTTGAACCTTCAAATAATCCAGTTCATTCATCTGGTTCCAGCCCTTGTTTTTCACGCCTCGGCCGCCGGGCGAGACATTCGGAGGAGCGCCAAGCCTGACGTCCGGTTAATCGTATCATCAGTGCTGGCGGCACGATCTGTCAAATGGTTCTCATTCCCGCCGTAATCTTTGGGCGTAGTTTCAACGAGATGCCTGTCGAGCCCGCAAGGGTGGCCGATGTGCTCGTTGCCGGCTTGCGGCGCGTTGCATCCAGGTCCGATCGGCGATACGTCTTCGGCGTCGGATGCCCTTGGGTTCCGATCCTCGGCCGCGTGGGCCGGTAGCTCAATGGTTAGAGCCGACCGCTCATAACGGTCTGGTTGCAGGTTCGAGTCCTGCCCGGCCCACCACGCAATCTCCCCGAACAGGCGGATGTCCATTTTGGCGGGAGACTTCCGCGTTATCAGGACCTTGGGCGAAATGGCTTCGTGCCGCTGCTCTCTCTGGGGCCCAAATACCGGCCGTTAAGAGGCCTGCTTTAAGGCTATTTCTCCGGGTTGCCTGTTGGGCTTTCCGAGCCGAACGCTGGTCCTCGTTTGGAGACCGGTTTGCGCGGTTGCGGAGACCAAGGTTCGCGTCCCGCAAGCTCAGCACATCCAGAATCATCGCTCATGCGCCGAACAGGAGTGGACTTCAGCTCGGATTGGAGCGGAACTGCTCGGACCCAAGCTGCTGATCGAAGCGGCGGGTTCCTGCCCTGCTGACCCTGGTTCGCGGGGTCGTGCTGGTGGCGGCCGCGAGGGTCGTCCCGTGCGACAAAGGAACTTAACGATGACGCTATCCGACACCCAGCTGGTGCTGTTGAGCGCTGCAGCCCAGCACGACCAACACCTTCTTGTTCGCCCTGAACGGCTGTTCGGCAAGGCACTCGAAAGGCTGGTCACGCGGCTTACTGCAGCCGGTTTGGCCGAGCACGCCTTGGTCAAGCCGGACCAACCGCACTGGTCGGTGACCGAGGTGGGCGAGGCGGTCGGACTTCGTATCACGGCTGCCGGGTTGGCGGCGCTGGGCATCGCTGAAGATGCGCTTGAATCTTCACCAGAGGGTGGCGAGCTGACGACGTCGGATGCCGCGGCGGGTGATACTGATTGCGGAGGAGATCAGGCCTCTCCCGTTCAAATTACCCGCTCGCAGCTCTGGCCCGGAACGAAGCAAGCCATGTTGGTCGATATGCTGCGGCGGGACGAGGGTACGACCGTTGCGGCCATCATGGTCGCAACCGGATGGCTGCCGCATACGGTCCGGGCGGCGCTGACCGGTCTGCGCAAGAAGGGGCACCATCTCGACAAGGACCGCACTGCGTCTGGTGTAACCTGCTACCGGCTTACGACGCGCGTGCTTGTTGCGCGCATGTGCCCGGCAAGCGGCGCCGCGTGAGGCCATGCCGATGCTGGCTAAGCCCTCCATGATCTGCCCTGAACCGATGTCCAACCTTGCGCCGACGGACCCTGACACCGCTCTCGGCCGAGAGATCGCGTCCCTGCATGATCTCGACCTTCACAACCTCCGCAGCCGCTGGCGGCAGCGGCTACGCTGCCCAGCTCCTGCCACCCTGACCCGGCCGCTGCTGCTGCGCCTGCTAGCCTATCGCCTGCAGGCCAAGGTCTTGGGTGACCTTGATCCCGAGGCGGTGCGCTTTCTCGACAAGATCGCCAAGGCCAACGCCCGTCAGCGCGACGCCGCGGAAAAACGCAGCGCCAAAGCGGTGCCCACGGTACCACCGGTGCCGCCGATCCGGGGTCTTAAACCCGGAACGCTGCTGGTGCGCGAACATCTCGGGACGATGCATCGGGTCCTTGTGGTGGCCGATGGCTTCACGTGGGAAAGCAACCGCTATACGAGCCTTTCTGAAGTGGCCCGCGCCATCACGGGCACGCGCTGGAACGGCCCGCGGTTCTTCGGTTTGCGCGATAAGCCTGGTGCGTCGAGCGCAAGTTCTGAGACACTCATCGTGCCGAGCCATAAGGCAGGCGCATTGTGAGCATCCACAGCACTCACGCCCGCCATGGTCGCGACCAGCAGCCGCTTGCGAGCGGAGACAGGGGAGGGGCTCCCAAGCCGCTCCGCTGCGCCATCTACACCCGCAAATCGACCGAGAACGGGCTCGAGCAGGAATTCAACTCGCTCGACAACCAGCGCGAGGCCGCCGAAGCCTATGTCAAGAGTCAGGCCTATGAGGGCTGGCGCCTCCTTCGGGATTTGTATGACGACGGCGGCTTCTCGGGCGGCAGCCTTGAGCGTCCGGCGGTCGGCGTCTTGATGACGCCCGGCGCGACGGCGTTCACGCGGATGCCTTGTTTCACATATTCGATCGCAAGGGCGCGAGTTGCCGCATTGAGGCCGCCCATCGTCAGCATGGCTAGGCCCGACGGAAAGCGCGAGCTGGCGAACTCGGCGGTTGACGCCGTGATCTGGATAACATGATCAGTTCCCTGCTTGAGCATCACAGGAATGAACTGTTGGGTGATGAAGAAGAAGCCATCGAGATTGGTCTTCAAAACGAGACGATAGTCGTCCTCTGTATAGTCGGTGAAGGGTTTGCCGATGAAGACGCCCGCATTGTTCACCAGTGTGTCGATGCGACCGAACTTCTCGAGGGCTGCCGCGACAACGCGCTTGCCGGTGGCAGCATCGCCGATGTCGCCGGCAACAGTTATCAAATCCGGATCGGTCGAGGAGCGGATCGAGCGGGAAGTGGCGACGACGCCGTAGCCGAGGGCACGGAATCCCCTCACGATGCCTTCACCCAGCCCCTGAGAGGCGCCGGTGACGATCGCGAGCTTTTTAATTTCTGCCATTGCTGCATCTTCCTTCAAGGTTCTGTTGTCGCCAGTCTCTAAGGCGGTTTCGTAGGCCAGGAAATTCGCTATCTTTGATCAATGGCTGATCAGAAACGCACATAGATCGACTGGCGGGACGTGCGGATCTTCCTGGCGCTCGCGCGCCACGGCAGTCTGTCTGCTGCGGCACGAACGCTGGCAATGAACCACTCCACGATCTCACGCCGACTCCGGTCTCTCGAGGAGAGTCTCGGAGACAAGCTCGTCGAGCGGCGACCCGAAGGTTATGTCCTTACGTCAGCGGGGACGAATGCGCTGGAAGCGGCGAGCGACATGGAACATGCGGCGCAGATTCTGGGTCGCGGCATGTCGAATGGAGCACCTGCCGGCTTGCTGCGGATCAACACATCGCCCGCGATGTTGAACGGCTTCCTAGCCTCACGCGTCGCGGTATTGGCGGCGCGATTTGCAAAACTCGATATTGAACTGGCCGCAAACCACCGTCCATCAGCTTGGAGCGGCATGAGGCGGATAAGGCCATCCGCTTCAGGCGATTTGGGGATGGCGACGTGTTGGCGCTTTCTCTTGTGACTGGTTACCGGTTCTATGGAACAGAGGAAGCCTGTCGCTCCATCGAAGCGGGGGCCGATCCGGTCTTCATCGGGTTCGACGAGGCGAATCGGTATTTGCCCGAAGCGGTCTGGTTGGGGCGACACTTCTCGAGCCTCCGTTTAGCTTTTCGCACAACCGACCAATTTGCCCAATCGATTGCTGCGCGATCCGGAGTCGGACTCGCCGCTATCCTTCATTATATCGGCCGCAGCGACCCTGTGTTGAGGCCTTGCCACCTTGGCCGGGTACCTCCGAGCAAGGAGGTGTTCATGCTGACCCGCAGGCGCGACAGAAATAATCCGACTAACCGTTTTTCTAATCGACGAAGTGCTCGAAATGTACGAGCAGGCTCGCGAGCTGTTTCTGTAAAGTAGCAGACGATAATTCGGAAAACGCGGTCTGCTTTGAAGCGCGACGCTTGCATGACGAGGTGGACCGGGATCTACGGCGATTCGTAGACCAACAGAAGCAGCAACAGCGGCCCCGCCGCGACGTTGGCCGCGATCTGATGGGACATGATACGTGTGATCCCATCGCATCCAATGCCGAGTCGATCGCTGCGGCTGCCGCGTTCACGATGAGACGGGATCGCGATTGTCGGCAATCCAGGTCGCCGAGTTTCAGGCTCGCGGGCGAAATTCCATGGGGCTCCGGCGCCGTCTCATGCGACAGGCTTAACGATCCGCCGTGTCCAACACTTGGTTCAACAGGACCGCGCCGAGGATGATGGCGCCACGCACGACATATTGCCAGTATTCGGAGACATCGAGCAGCGTCATCCCGTTGGTGATGCAGCCCAGCAGCAGCACGCCGAGCAAAGTACCCCAGACGCGGCCCTTGCCGCCGAACAGGCTGGTCCCCCCGATGATCGTCGCGGCGATCACGTCGAGTTCCATTCCGGTCGCCGTGTTGCCGGTGCCCGACCCGATCTGCGAGGCGATGAGCGTTCCGGTAACGGCGGTGAGCACCCCGGTCATGGCGAGCGTCATGGTCTTGACGAAGAAGACGTCGATGCCCGACAGGCGAGCGGCCTCGGCATTGCCACCCACCGCATAGACGGCGCGGCCGAAGCTCGTGAACGTCATGAGCAGGTGCATCAGCACGAAAACGGTGAGGAAGACGTAGACCGGGAAGGGGACGCCAAATAGGTCGCCTGCGCCGAGAAACCCAAACCAGTCGGGCAGGTCGGTCAGCGGGAAGCCACCCGTGATAAGGTTCGCGGCGCCCCGCAGCGCGGTGAAGAGCGCGAGCGTCGTGATGAAGGTCGGCACGTTGAACCAGCGGCGCATGCTGCCGGTGAAGACTCCCGTCAGGAAGCCGATTGTCATGGCGACCAGCACGCCGATGGCCACCGCCGCCACCGAGCCGATGTGCATCGACAGGGCACCTGAAAACCAGGCGACCACGCATCCCGCCAGCGCCACGGCGGCCCCGACCGAAAGGTCGATCTCGCCAGCGATGATGACCGCCGTCATGCCGAACGCGATGATGCCGAGCATCGAGACGGTGCGCAGCACGTTGAAGAAATTGCCGAGCGAGGCGAAGCCGGGCGCGAAGATGACGAGGACCGCGACGATGACGAGCAGGATCGCCTCCATCGTGTAGATCTTGAGCATGGTGGTGCCCATGTGCCGGCGCGGCCGCGCCACGGGACGGGCGGTGTCGCTCATGTCGGGTGTCCTTCCATGCAAAGGCGATAAAGGCCGGCGAGCGTGATCGCACCGGGGAACACCTCGGCCACAATGCGTCCGAGCCGCATGACCAGGATACGATCAGCGACCTCCAGCAGCTCCTCGGGCTCGCTCGACACGAAAATCGAGGACAGGCCCTTGTCGGCCTCCCGCCACATAATGTCGAAAATCTGTTGCTTGGACTGCACATCGATGCCGCGGCTGGGCTCGTCGAAAAACATGACCTTGGGTTGCGTATTGAGCCAGTTGCCGATGACGATCTTTTGCTGATTACCGCCCGAGAGCGATGACACCGGCAGCAGGGCGTTCGGCACCTTGATGGCGAGCCCCTGAATCTGTCGGTCGACGAAGGGCTGTTCGCGCGCGCGGTCGATGAAACCGTGATGGGCGATGCGTCCGAGGCTGGCGAGACAGAGGTTGTCGTGTACCGACCGGGCCTGAACGAGCCCCGCCTCCTTGCGGTTCTCGGGCGTGTAGCCGACACCGAGAGCCTTCATACGGCGGAGCGAGGGGCGTCGGACCTCCTGGCCTTCCACCAAAATACGGCCTGTATCGAAGCGATCGGCGCCGAAGGCCGCCCGCAAAACCTCTGTGCGGCCCGCGCCGAGGAGACCAGCGAAGCCCAGCACCTCGCCACGATGGAGGTCGAAGGATACGTCCGCAAAGGCCCCTACGCGCGTCAGGCCGCGTACTTCAAGAACAGGCACCCCCGATGTGGCAGTCCGACGCGGAGGCCGCACCGCGCGGGCGACATTGCCGAACATCATCTCGACGATCCCCTCGGGGGTCGTGGCCGCCATCTCGGTGGTACCGATGAACTTTCCGTCCCGCAGCACCGTGCAGGTGTCGGCGATCTCGAACAGTTCGTTCATGCGGTGCGTGATGTAGATCATGGTCACGCCATCGCTGCGCAGCCGCCGAACCAGCTCGAACAGGAGGTCGACCTCGCGCGAGGCGAGCGCGGACGTCGGCTCGTCGAGGAGCAGGATGGCGGGCGAGTAGGACATCGCCTTGACGATCTCCACAACTTGCTGCTGGCCAACGCTGAGCGAGCCTACGGGGGCCTTGGAATCGATGTCGAGGCCCATGCCGTGCAACAGGCGCGTGGCATCGGCGTGGATGCGCGGCCAGTCGACCACGCTGCGGCCTAGGATGCGTCGCTGCGGCAGACGCCCCAGGTAGATGTTTTCGCCAACCGACAGTATGGGAACGAGCGACAATTCCTGATGGACCGTGACGATGCCGGCCGTAAAAGCGTCGCTGGGACTGTCGAACGCCACCGGATGCCCGCTGATGGTCAGCCGACCGAGGGTGGGCTGCACCGCCCCGGCCAGGATCTTGATGAGGGTCGATTTGCCCGACCCGTTCTTGCCCATCAGAGCATGCACGCGGCCGGGTTCGAACCTGTGGGTGAACGGCGCCAGCGCCAAGGTCGGCCCATAGGCCTTGGCGATGCCGTCGAGCTCGATGGCGCCCAGGGTCATGGATGGGCCATGGCGAGAGCGGCTTGGCGCGAGGCCGCCTTCACTGCACCGACTTGGCGCTGGCCAGGAAGGCCTCGATGCCGGCCTTGTCGTCTCGGGCGAGCGGCAGGGCCGGAACCAGGACCTGCTTGTCGACCGGCTTGCCGTCGATAGCCTGGAGTGCGGTCTGAATTGCATCCTTGCCGACCTCGACTGGCTGCTGCGCGGTCGTCGCGATCAGCACACCGTCGGGGTCGAGCAGGAAGTTGGCAAGTTGCTCGGATCCGTCGGTGCCGAACACGAAGACCTTGCCTTGCTTACCGGCCCGCCGCACGGCCTGGACGGCCCCAACCGTGCCGCCCTCGTTGGCCGCATAGATCACGTTGATCTCGGGATGAGCGGTCATGAGGTCGCTTGCAACCGCGACAGCCTTTTCTGCCAGAAATCCGTCCTGCTGCGCCACGGTGGTGATGGTGGTGCCCTCCTTGGCAGCGGCAAGGAAGCCGTTGGTGCGTGCGTCACTCTGCTCGGCAAGTTGCGAGCGGAACGCCAGGATGCCGAGATTGGCCTTGCCGCCAAGCTTGTCCTTGATGAACTTTGCCGCGATCTTGCCCGAACCCATCCCGATGTCGCTGTCCGACGTGCCGATGAACGCGACTGGGAAGTCGGCGTCCATGTGGGTGCCGTAGAGCACGATCTTGACACCCTTGTCGTTAGCGCGCTGTAGGGCTTTCACCGAGGCCTTGGCACTGATCGGCGCGATCACGATGGCCTTTGCGCCACGCGCCACGAAGGTGTCGACCAGCGTCGCTTCTTTCTCGGCCTTCGACTCCGAATTGCCCTGCAGCAGAATCGCGTGGTCTTTGGCGCCGGCCTGCAGGCCGAGCTGGATTCCACGGAAATACTGGTCTTGCTGGAACACGATCCCGCCGATCGTGGGCAGTTCCGCCGCTATGGCAGAAGTGGCCATCATGCCGGCCGCAATGATAGCGGCACCTGCGATATGTTTGAATGTCCTCGTCATGAAAGTTGTCCTCTCCCGATCGTGTTGTTTTCTGCGTTCAGTCGCCGATTGGTTCGGCGACCGTGTCCGTCGCGCTGATGAACTGCGCGCCGTATTCGAGGTGACGGCTGACCAGGTAGGCGTAGGCCGTGCGATCGCGCCGCCGCACCGCCTGCACGATGCCGTCGTGCTCCTGAAAGGTGCCGTCGATCACCGGCCTCCGCGACTTGCCGAGTAGCATGAGGCGCAGCACGGCCGGCTTGAGAAAGCGATAGATCTCGTCGAGCGTGCGATTATTGGCGAGGCCGATCAGGGCGCTGTGGAAGTGGAAATCGGCCTCGGCTGCCGCCTCGATGCCGCGTGCGACTCGCATCGTCGCATTCAGTTCCTCGAGCTGATCGAGGTCCGCCGCTCCGACCGTCATTACGGCATCGCCGATGCCGACCTCGACGATCCGACGGAAGCCTTGCACGTCCGCAAAGGTCTCGAGCGACACGTCCATGTTGGCCGACAGAAGGTCGAAGGCCGCCGCCACGCCTCGGTCGACAATGACGGCCCCGACCTTCGGGCGCACATCGATTAGCCCATAGGTCTTAAGCGTTCGCAGGGCCTCGCGCACGGTGTTGCGGCTTGCGGAGAGATAATCGCCGAGCTCGCGCTCGGTGGGCAACGGATCGCCGACCCCCAGGCCACGATCCCGGATCAATGCGCGGATTCTCTGGACCAGAACGTCGACGGTCGTCCCGTGCGGGACGACGAGCGAGGCCGGCAAGGCAAGTCTCGCGACCGCCATCACACGATTCCGGACCGCTGGACCATGCGGACGGTGATCCTGTCGCCGTCCAGCACCGGGCGGGAGCGTCCGAGCGCGGCGGTCACGGCCGAGTCTCCACGACGCGCGACGGCGGGGTCGCGATGCCCGGTCTGATGAGGGCGTTCAGGTAGCCCATAGCAAAGGCCATGCCGGCGTGCCAGGGGGCGCCGCAGCTCATCTGCGGCGCGTGGTCCGGTATGACGACGCCGTCGAACTCCGCCTCGCGTAGCAGCTCGATCACGCGGGGGACGTCGATGTCTCCCTCGTCGATGAAGGTCTCGTGATAATGGGGGACACGACCGCGTACGTTGCGTAGGTGCACATAGGCGATGGTTCCCTGGCGGGCATGCCGGGCGACTGTCTCGTAGACGTCACCCTCGGCCATTTCGGCGACGGTGCCGACGCAGAATTCGAGCGCATTGGCGCGGCTGCTTCCGAGATCAAGCAGGCGCTGATAAAGATGCGGCTGGTAGACCAGCCGAGGCTGCTGGCGAACCATCGGGAGTGGCGGGTCGTCCGGATGCGCGGCCATGCGGACGCCGGCCTCCTCGGCGACGGGCAGGATGCGGTCCAAAAACCATTGCAGGTTTGCCCAAAGCGCCTCTGCGGGGACAGTGGCACGAACCCCCTCTGCTGCTGGGTCGACCACCATGTTCCAGGCCATGCTGGCGGGCACTGGACTCTGCGTCACGGTGTTGAGCCCGTCCAGTCCGACCGAGGGCGCACCGCCGCGGGCGCCGTTGGAGGTGACGCGCCCTGCAACGCCCGCGAGGCTAAAATTATAGCCGAACACCTGAATGCCCGCCGCCCCTACATTGCGAATAAGCTGTTTCACGCCCTCCATCTGGGCATCGCGGCGCGGTCCACCGAACAGAATATCGGACCACAAGGCAGGGTCGAAATTCTCGACCGCGTAAAAGATCAGATCATGGTGCGCCATCGCATCGCGGATGGCGACGAGTTCGTCGACCGCCCACACGCGTCCCTCGGCGATGCCCCACCCAGATCCGTCGCCGACCGGCTGGTCGGCACGTGTGGTCTGGTCGTTGCCGCGGAAGTAGTCGCACATATGCACGACGATGTGGGTTGCGCCGCATTGCCGGGCGAAGGCGAAATGCGCGTCATCCAGCATGTGACGGTACAGCCCGAAGCCCAGTTTCATGGACGCGCATCTCCCGAATCTCGACCCTCAGCCCGAGTGTCTCGAAGGTATTTGTTGGACCAAAATCTGTCAACGCCGTTTGGTCCATTGCTGAGGGTCGGTTCTATAGGTACATTATCGTCAAGTGACTGTTGGCTACGCCGGCGTGGTCCAACGATATAGCGAATGAGGGAGTGAGCGATGGTACGGGAGATGGAGGGCAAGATCGCGTTGGTTACCGGCACGTCGGGGGTGGCAGCCGCGACATGCGTTCGTCTGGTCAATCTCGGGGCGCGTGTCCTCGCCTGCGGCATTGATGAGGCCGCCAACGCGGCCCTCGTCGCCAGAATCCCCGATGCCGTGGTTCGGCGGGCCGACATGGCGGTGCCGGCTGAGGTCGAGGGCTGTGTCGCGGACACCGTCGAGCGCTTCGGCGGCATTGACATCATTGTGAACGCGGCCGCCATCCATCCCTTCGGCACGGTTGTCGAGACCGATGTTGCGACATGGACGAGGTGCCTATCCGTCAATGTTGGCTCGATCTACCTCACCGGCCATTTCGGTATTCCTGCCCTTCGCAAACGCGGCGGGGGCTCTATCGTCAACCTGGCCTCCGTCCAAGGTCACGCCTGCCAGCAGGGCGTTGCCGCCTATGTGGCCACCAAGGGCGCGATCCACGCGCTGACGCGCGCCATGGCGCTCGATCACGCATTCGACAACATCCGGGTCAATTCTGTCAGCCCCGGCTCGGTGCGAACCCCCATGCTGGCGATGGCGGCGCGGCATTTCGACGGCCCGGATGTTGATATCGAGGCGGTGTTCCGCCGGTTCGGGGACGCCCACCCGCTCGGCCGGATCGCCGAAGCCGAGGAAGTGGCCGAGATGATCGTCTTCCTGGCTGGCCCGCGCGCCGGCTTCTGCACAGGCGGCGACTATCTGATCGATGGTGGCCTGACAGCGGGCATCGGGGTCCGATAACTCGATCCGTTTATACGATCGCGGCCGCCGGCCTTCGGCTCACGGTGACGGCCGGTAACACTTTATCTAGCGAGCGGTGTCAGGCACTCTCGCATAGTGCGCTTCCTCATTGCTGCGTGACATCACATTTTGAGGCAGGACCTACTATGACATCGTGCAACTGCCGGACGCCAGAGCATCGAGCTGTTACCTTGGTGGTCATTTCACCCAACCAACTCGTCTTGAGCCAGATGCGTGCTCCATGAGAAAGGTTTGAACTCAGCGGACCAAGAGTGTCAGCCAAAAAGCTGAGCGGCGGGGGGGTAGGGACCGTCTATGTTGCACGCTTTCATGGCTGCGGCGCGTCGCAACGACATTCCGAGTCTTGCTTTCGAGGTCGAAAGAGGAGCGCAATCTGGATGCGATCTTTGCCATGTTCCCGAAATTACTGGTCACCGCTGAGACGGCGCTTTCTTGGTTCTCTTTCTCAAAAAGGCCTTTCCGCTTTTCGGCTAGGATGCGCCAGGAAAAGATATTGAGGACTTGCCCGACTCCGTACATTTTGTCTCCGCCCACTGTCATCGTTTCTGCGGTTTGTAGAAGCTCCGGAGGTTCCGTTCTGTCCGGGAGGAACTGATCGACCGCAGGGCGTGGATGTTAGGGGATCACACCGTGAACAGCGCGATCTCAATCGCCATGGGCAGAATATATGACCCTCGCCCACCCGGCATTGTTTAGGACACCTCTGCCATCGTTTGACCGAAAGACTTTCGTCTCCCTGCAAAGGTCAGCTTGACCGAAGCAGTGGATTGCCTTTGCCCACTGATCACGCCGCCTTGCGTCAGGATGCCTGCACAATCCGGAACCCCTCGATCTCTTTGATCACGGGGCGCCCTTTCCATCGTTCTACATCATGCAGGATGATCAGGCGGTCGAGATCGCCTTTGATGGCCTTGTTGATGCGATCGATCGTCTTGAGCTGGTCCCAAGCGGAGCCGATGGCATTTGTCAGGGGCACGTAGACGCCGCTGTGGTCGTGGCCGCAGATGTTGCGGCTCGAATAGACGCAATCGCCTGACACGACGAGGCTGCCCCGGGCGGTTTCGAGGATAATGAACTGCTGGCCCATGGTGTGGCCCTCCCCGAGCCGCACGTGAAGGCCGGGGAGCAGATCATCGACATCGCCGTCGACGAGATTAAGGCGATGCTCCACCGCCGCATTAAATGCATGACGCAGATCATCGGGATTGATGATTTCGGTAAGGAAGCCGAAGGCCGGCGGCAGCGCCAAGGCCTCGTGCCAACTCAGGATCTCCCGCTTTTGGATGTGGAGGCGCGCTTTTGGGAATTTGCCGATCGATCCCATATGGTCGAAATGCGCGTGGCTGAGAACGATGTCCGTGACGTCGTCGGGGCCGACGCCTATCTCGGCCAGCATGCGCAGCGGGGAGATCCAGTACGGCACGTCGAACTTGATCGCGATCGCTTCGCCGCTGCCCTCGCGCATGAAGCCGGTGTCGCACAGCACGATTCTATCCGCCCGGCGCGCCAGCACGAAGGAGAAGGGCAGGTCATGCACTTCGTCGAATGACGCGCCATGGATCAGCCCTACCATCCGCTGCTGTCGCGAACGGGCGAATTCGATGACCTGGACGTCCCAGAGGGAGGATGGTTCGCTCATGGCTTCAACTCTCTGCGATGGAGCGGCCGAGGCTCGACAGGCCCACGGCGACGATGAGGATGGCGCCCTGCAGCATGTATTGCGAGAAGGTCGGCGCCCCGAAAATGTTCAGCCCGTTGAATCCGAACGCGATGATGAGAGCACCGATCAGCGTGCCCAGAACGTGGAAGTCGCCATCCCGCAAGGTGGCCGATCCGAGGAACACCGCCGCGAAAGCCGTCAAAAGGTAGCTGTCGGCGGCGCTCGCGGTACCGCTGCCCAGGCGCGAGGCGAGCAGGATGCCGGTCAGCGCCGCGCAGGTGCCGGAGATCATGAAGCCGAGGATCTTGATGTGGTCGACGTCGATCCCGGCAAGGCGCGCGGCCGCCGGATTGCCCCCGACTGCCTGAATCTCCTGGCCCAGCGCGGTGCGCTCGACCAGCACCCAAAGCCCGCCCACGATAACGACCACCACCACGATGTTATTGGGAATACCGAACAGCCAGCGGCCGAGCGACAGCTGCAGGAAGGCCTCGGGGACACCCGCGACGATCGGCACACCCGCCGAATACGCGAAGGCAAGGCCGGTCAGGATGGTGCCGACCCCGAGCGTCGCGATCACCGAATTGACCCGGATCTTGGTGACGATCAGCCCGTTGACGAGGCCGATGAGCGCGCCGGCAAGGAGCACGATCAGCACCGCGAGCGGGATCGGCAGCTTGCTCGAGACGATGAGTCCTGTGACCAGGATGCCATGGAGGCTGGCCGCGAAGCCGATCGACAGATCGAGTTCACCGACCACGACCGCGAGCGTCAGCCCAGCCGCGATGATCATTGCGAGGGAGGCCTGGTTCAGGACGTTGGTAAAGTTGTTGATGGTCGGGAACGCGCGGGGCGACAGCACCGAGAAGGCGACGATCATGGCGCAAAGCCCCAGGATCGTGGCGTAACGGGCGAAGAACCCCAGCGACGCCTTGGCACCGGGCGATAGGCGGCGGTTGGAAGTCACGATGGCGCTCATCACGAAGGTCCTGCAAAAACGGGTTCGGCGTAGCTGGCTTCGATGATTGCATTGCGGCTGACCGCGTCGCCATCGAGTTCGCGCACGATGCGGCCTTCCGCCATGACCAGCACACGGTCGCAAAGGTCGGGCAACTCATCCGGCTCGGACGAGATAACCAGCACCGCCATGCCCTTGGTGGCCAGATCGCGGATCAGCCGGTGGATTTCGCCCCGCGCCCCGATGTCGACGCCCCGCGTCGGCTCGTCGAGGATTAGCACCTTGGGGCCGCGTAGCAGCCAGCGCCCGATCACCACCTTCTGCTGGTTGCCCCCGCTGAGCCGACCGACTGGGGTCTCGACCGACGGGGTCTTGACCGCGAGATCGCGCACAATTTCAAAAGACAGTGCGGTGCGCCGCCGACCGTCGATCAGCGGCAGGGCCCGATGACGGACGATGCGAGCCAGGTTGGCGAGTTGCAGGTTGAAGGCGACGCTTTTGGTCAGCAGCAGCCCCTCGGCCCGCCGCTCTTCGGGCACGAGCCCAAGCCCCGCCTTGACGGCAGCGGCCGGCGAGTGCGGCGCGAAGGGGCGGCCCTCCAGCGTCATGGATCCGGCATCGCTGCGATCGGCGCCGTAGATGAGGCGGGCGAGTTCGGTGCGGCCGGCGCCCACCAGACCGCCGATACCCAGCACTTCGCCCCGGTGGAGGTTGAAACTGACCCCCTTCACGCGCGGGTACCGCGCAAGATCGCGGACGCTCAGCACCGGTGTTTCCCGCGATGGCACGCTTGCTGTCTTGACCAAGCGTTCGACTTGTCGCCCCACGATGGCGCGCACGAGTGCGGCGCGGGTCAGGTTGGGCTTGTCGATCGTCGCGACCGACAGCCCATCACGGAACGCCGTCGCGCGGTGACAGAGCCGTAGAACCTCGTCGAGCCGGTGCGAGACGTAGAGAATAGCCACGCCCGAACGGGCGAGCTCCTCGACGATGCTGAAAAGCTTTTCGCTCTCGCTTGCCGACAAAGAGGCAGTCGGCTCGTCCATGACAATGAGCCGGGCGTGGCGGATCAACGCCCGGGTGATGTTGATCAACCAGTTCTCGGCGGTGGACAGGCCCTTTACATTGGCGAACAACGGCGCCGTGATGCCGACTTTGGCGGCCACGGGCGCGACGTCCCGGGCTACGGCCCGCCAGTCGATCAGCCCGAAGCGAGTCTTCTTAGGGAGGCCGAGCATCATGTTCTGCACGACGCTCATGCTGGGCACGAAGGCGAGCTCCTGATGAATGAAATTCATCCCGAGCGCGCCTGCCGCTTGGGGAGTCGGGATTGTGACCGGCTGCCCCTCGTAGCGAATGGTCCCCGCATCCGGCTGCACCAGTCCGGCCAGCACGCGAATGAGGGTCGACTTGCCGGCGCCGTTGGCGCCGACGAGCCCATGAACCTCGCCGGGATACAGCGAAAGCGACACCCCATTGAGGGCCTGAACACCGCCATATGCTTTAGCGATACCCTCTGCGCTCACCAACGGTGCGGTCGTTGAATACTTCGCCACTGCGGCTGCTGCCGATCCCGCCATGAAGCCCCGGCGCTCTATTGGCCCGTGGCGTCAGGATGCGCCTTGACGAACTGCTCCACCGTGTCCTTGGTCACCAGGACGGCCGGGACCTCGACTGCCTTCGCGGTCCATCCGGCGCCGGCAGTTTTGATGTCTTTCAGCAACTTCACCATCTGGTAGCCTTCCTTGTAGCTGTCCTCCCAGGCGGTCGCGGTCATGTGGCCGTTCTTGATATTCTCGATCGCCTGCGCGTTGCCGTTTACGCCGTACACGAGGACATCGTCGCGGCTCTGCTGGCGCAGGGCGCCGATGGCGCCGATGGCCGGATCGTCCCAACAGCCCCAGATAGCCTGCTTACCCTCGCCTGCCGGATGCGACGCCAGCCAAGCGTTGGCGTATTGCGCGCCATCCTCGAAATAGCCAGGAATGCGAACTTCGTTCTTGGTGACCTTAATGTCCGGATCCTTGGTGAGGACCTGGTCGAGCAACGTCTCGCGGTTGCGACACACCTCTCCGGTGCGATAGGTCAGCGCCAGAAGGTCGCCTTTCCCGCCCATGTCAGCGACCATCTTGTCGATGACCGGCTGCGCGATCGGCGCACCCGACCCATTGGTGGCCGCCACCGACCCGCCAAGCCCGCCGCCCCATGTCACCACAGGCACTCCAGCATCCTTGGCGGCCGCAAGACCCGCCCCGATGGAGGACCACGGGAACACCATATCGACGATCGCCGCAGCGCCTCGGCCTGCGAAGTTCTGGATGGCCGAGTTCGCCTGGTCGGCGCTGCCGGCCGCATCGATGACCGAGACGGCCATGCCGTCCTCCTTGGCGGCCGCCGTCGCGCCCGCGATGTAGCGCGCGTTGTTGGCCTCGACCGCAGAGATCGACACGATGCCGAGTAGCGGCTGGTCGGCCGCATGGGCGATGCCGCCCGTGATGGCTAAACCGGCGATCAAACCCATCACTGTTATGTTCTGCACTGCACCCTCCCGCGCCGTCGCCTTGAGCGAACTTAATCTAATCGTTTCGATAGTCTTGCGGAAATATGCGCTCGTTGCAAGAGGAAGTAGACGGAAAGCCTGGACTTGCGGTGGTGGATTGTCCAGTCTGCGAGCGAACCGATTAGCTGAGAGATTGTTTGGCTACGATCAAAGATGTCGCCAAGGCCGCAAATGTATCGACCGCAACCGTCTCGGCGGTGGTCAACGAAAGCGCCTTCGTCAGCCCCGAGCTGCGCGCGCGCGTCACCGCGGCGATCGCAAGCCTCGCCTATGCGCCTTCATCAGCTGCCCGCAATCTGAAGTCGGGTCGCAGTCAGTTGATCGCCCTCGTGGTGTCCGACCTCGCCAATCCATTCTTCGCCAGGGTCGTGTGCTCGGCCGAAGCCGCCGTCGCGGCATGGGGCTACTCTCTGGTGATCTTCAATAGCGACGAGAAGCCCGATAAAGAGCGTCGGATCCTGGCCCGCATCCGTGCGCTCTCGTGTGATGGGATTTTGCTGGTCCCGGTGGACAGCACTGTCCGGGGCGACCTGCGTGACCCCGACGGCCATGCGATCCCGATGGTTCAGTTCGGGCGTCTCGCCGACGATGGCCGCTCCGATAGCGTGACAATCGACAACGTGTCGGCCGCGCGGCAAGTCACCAACTATCTTCTCGACCTCGGTCACCGCGCGATCGGTACCATCACGGGGCCTCCCCATCTGACGACCGGGCGCGGACGCCTGGAAGGGCTGCAGGACGCGATGGCAGCACGCGGTCTGGTGCCTCGCCCCGAACACGTCCGCTCTGGCGAGTTCCGCGAGGACGTCGCCTATTCGGTCGCTCGTGAGATCATCGATCGTCCGGACCGGCCCACCGCCCTTTACGCCGCGAGTGGTGTCATGGCGCTAGGCGTCATGCGGGCTCTGGCCGACCTCGGGCTCAAATGCCCTGACGACATTTCGATCGCCTCGACCGACACGATCCCGGGGATTGGGGCTCTTCGGCCCCGCCTGACCCGCACCGAACACCCGGTGATCGACATGACGAATGAGGCCTTACGCCTTCTCGTCGATCGAATGACCAGGGGTAGCGGGGGGCCACCCCGTCATGTTGTTTTCCAACCAGCCCTGATCCTCGGCGAAAGCTGTACCCCGCAAAAAGACTCCGCCCGATAAAGCAAAGCTTAAAACCGACTGGAATGAGTTAAAATGGCAATTAGTGCGGCTGTCTAGCTAAGCGCACTGGGCAATAGCAGACTCAGCTATGCGCCGGTAGCTGACGTTGAGGCGCGGCCAGATTGTGGACCTTCAAGATCGATAAACGATCAGACCGGAGTCCACCCTAATCAGCAACTTGGATCGTCCGTCTGCGGGGCATCGCGTAGATGCGCAACGAGGACTTCGCCGCCGGCCAGTTTAGCTGCCGCTTGGCACTCAGCCGAATTTAGACAGGTAAACTTTACAGTTGGCTGTAAATATGCTAACTTCTGGGCATGAACGCCGCCCCCGATGATCTTTCTGAAACGCAGGCGTCGGTCTTGGCGCAGGATCTCCGCACGCTGCTGAGCAAGCTGAAGCGCCGGCTGCGAGAGCAGGCCAATGTCGGGCAGCTGACCCCATCTCAAGCTTCTATTCTCCTACGCCTGGAAACGGATGGGCCGGCCACCGCCTCGAGCCTGGCACGAGCAGAAGGCATGCGCGCCCAATCCGTCCGTCCCGTCATCATCGCCTTGCAAGACGCCGGTTTCGTCACGGGCGCGCCGGACCCGAATGACGGCAGGCAAACCGTTCTATCGCTCACAGACACTTGCCTGGGTTGGATACAGGAGGGCCGTGCGGCGCGGCAGGACTGGCTTGCGCGCACCATCCAGGCCCGCCTTTCGACGCAGCAGCAGGTGGACGTCGCCAAAGCGGTCGAGCTGCTCAAAAGGCTGGTCGACGACTGACCGCCCTGGCTCTCAACCGGTGCACTAAAAAAACAGATGCCTGAAGAGGACTTCTCCATGTCACTCACCACGCTCGATCCGAAGACCGCGCTCCTCATCATCGACCTGCAGAAGGGAATGATCGGTTATCCCTTCGTACATCCCATCGGCGACATCGTCGATCGAGCGCGGGCCCTGACCGACGCCTTCCGTCGACGCGGCCTACCGATCGTGCTCGTCAATGTCGCCGGCGTCGCGCCAGGGCGCACCGAGCAGCCGCCGCGGCTCACGGGCGAGCCTCCCGCGGACTGGACCGACATCATAGCGGAGCTCAATCCGCAGCCCAGCGACATCCGAGTAACCAAACGGACCTGGGGCGCGTTCGCGAGCACCGACCTGGAAGACCGCCTCCGGGCGCTGGGCGTCACCCAAGTCGTCGTCATCGGCGTGGCGACCGGAACAGGCGTGGAGGCGACCGCGCGCCAGGCCTACGAGCAAGGCTTTAACGTCACCCTCGCCATTGACGCCATGACTGACGCGCGTCCTCAGGCACACGACTATAGCCTGACGAACGTCTTCCCGCGCCTCGGCGAGATGGGGACGGCCCAGGACATCATCGATCTACTCGGCACAAGGTAAAGCTGATATGGCGTGGCTTTATCTCGTCTCCTACGCCTTTGGCGGCGTCTTTCTGGCCAACGCGGTCCCGCATATCGTCAGCGGCGCAATGGGCAGAGCCTTCCAGTCGCCCTTCGCTGAGCCGCCGGGCCAGGGGCTCTCGTCGTCGACCGTCAATGTGTTGTGGGGTGCCTTCAATCTTGTCGTGAGCTATCTGCTCGTCTGCCGCGTGGGCAGTTTTAACCTGCGGGACACAGGCGATGTCGCAGCGCTCGGACTGGGCGCGCTGGTCATAAGCCTGTTCGCGGCGCGGCATTTCGGCCGCTTTAACGGCGGCAATACGCCGGATCGTTTGTGAGCGATACGGCAAGCGGCGCCTTCCGAGCACTCAGCAGCACCAATTACCGGACCTGGGTCGTCGGCGCCTTCGTCTCCAATATCGGCACCTGGGTTCAGCGAACGGCCCAGGATTGGCTGGTCCTAGCTCAGCTCACGCATCATAGCGCGTCCGCGGTCGGGCTTGTCATGGCGCTGCAGTTCGGCCCGCAGATGCTTCTCCTGCCCTGGACAGGTTTTGCTGCCGATCACTTCAACCAACGCAAGCTGCTGATCGCCACCCAAGCGACCATGGGCGCGCTCGCCCTGGCCTTGGGCCTGCTCACCGTCACGGGCCTGGTACAACTCTGGCACGTCTATGTCTTCGCGTTCCTGTTCGGCTGCGCCGCGGCATTTGATGCGCCGGTGCGGCAGACCTTCGTCGCGGAACTGGTCGGGGACGCCGATCTGCACAATGCGGTTGCGCTTAATTCGACCTCGTTTAACGCTGCGCGGATGATTGGTCCGGCGGTCTCGGGTTTGGCCATTGCGTCGATTGGATCGGGCTGGGCCTTCCTTATCAACGGCGCGTCCTTCATCGCGGTCTTGATCTCGCTCTCCAAACTAAGGGTCTCAGAGCTTTATCCCACCCCCCGTGCGCGGCGCTCCAAAGGCAGCTTCACGGAAGGGTTTCGGTATGTTTGCGGCCGGCCGGACCTGATGAGCATCCTCGTCATGCTGTTTCTGATCGGCACGTTCGGGCTGAACTTCCCAATCTTCATCTCGACCATGGCGGTCAGCGTCTTCCACGCCGATGCCCGCGGCTACGGCTTGCTGTCGTCGATCATGGCGATCGGAACGGTCGGTGGCGCCATGCTCAGTGCGCGTCGGCACAAGTCGCGGTTTGGCGTCCTGCTCGTCGGCGCAGGTGTCTTTGGGATCGGCTGCGTGCTGGCCGCGTTGGCGCCCAACTACTGGTTGTTCGCTGGCGCATTGGTCATCATCGGCGTAGCGGCCCTGACCTTCACGAACAGCACTAACAGTCTGATGCAGCTGTCCACTGAGACCGCTATGCGCGGTCGAGTGATGGCGCTGCGAGTCGGCGTGGCGCTTGGGGGCACGCCCGTTGGGGCGCCGATTGTCGGATGGGTGGCCGATTCTTTGGGTCCGCGATGGGCGGTCGGCGTCGGAGCGGCTTCGGGCTTTGCCGCCGCCATCGTCGGGTCCTACGCCATAGCTCGGGGCTATCATCGGCAGAAATCGTCCATCGCCGCCGATGAAATCGGGACGGGAATTCCTAAGTCGCGCGTCGCCCCTCATACAGATTAACTCGACACCCATGCCTGGCTTGTCGATTAACGCCGCAATCTGCGGAGCAGCTGAGGTTCGTTGGGGAGGTATCGCCGGCGCCGGATTGGGGCTTCATCCTTGCTCCAAGAGCTGACATTGACGCCGTGTCGAAAGCGGACCTTCGATGACCCGCAGCGTACCCGGCCGCTCATCCCCTTGAACGGTGATCCCCGTGGCGGCAGCCTCCTGACGGCGCTTAAAATGCTCAGCTCTCGAACATTGCGATGAGCCTCATTCGGCGCGCTGTTCGCGCGCGTACCGGTCGGGCGGCTTGCCGACGGAGCGCCAGGAGCGGAAGTTGGCGGTTCGCCAAAAAGCGGAAATTCAACTTTGGGCGCAAGATCGTCATTCAGCAGCCTCCGTCAGTTCTCGCACGCGGCCTTTCGTCGAAGGCAACTGCAAGGCGACGGCGTGACCTGATCGTCCCCCCTTGAAGTGGTCCATCCCGATGTATGGCTTTCGAGCCTGGAGGATGGATCGATGGGAAGACGACCGAAGCCTGAAGAGATCGTGAGCAAGCTGCGTCAGGTCGACGTGTTGGTCTCACAGGGGAAGACCGTTGCGGACTCGGTTCGCTCGATCGGGGTGACCGAGGTCACCTACTACCGGTGGCGGAAGGAGTTCGGCGGCTTGAAGCTTGACCAGGTCAAGCGCCTGAAGGAGCTGGAGACGGAGAACATGCGGCTTCGCAAGGCGATCGCCGACCTCACGCTCGACAAGCTGATTCTGAAGGAGGCGGCCTCGGGAAACTTCTGAGCCCCGCGCGCCGGCGCGTCTGCATCGAGCATGTGCGACAGCATTTGCCTGTCTCCGAGCGCCGCGTCTGTGCGGCGCTCGGTCAGCACCGCTCGACGCAGCGCAAGGCGCCGCGGGGCTTTGACGACGAAGAGGCGTTGACGGGCGACATCATCGAGCTGGCGCGGCAGTACGGCCGCTACGGCTATCGCAAGATCGCGGCGTTGCTGCGCGATGCCGGGTGGCTGGTAAACGACAAGCGGGTCGAGCGCATCTGGCGATGCGAAGGGCTGAAGGTGCCGGCCAAGCAGCCGAAGAAGGGACGTCTCTGGCTCAACGACGGCTCCTGCATTCGCCTCCGGCCCGAGCACCGCGATCACGTCTGGTCGTACGACTTTGTCGAGGATCGCACGCATGACGGCCGCAAGTTCAGGACCCTCAATGTCGTCGACGAGTTCACCCGGGAGTGCCTGGCCATCCGGGTCGCGCGCAAGCTCAACTCGACCGACGTCATTGACGTTCTGTCCGACCTGTTCATCCTGCGCGGCGTGCCTGGTCACATCCGTTCGGACAACGGCCCCGAGTTCATCGCCCAGGCTGTGCAAGACTGGATCACGGCGGTTGGAGCAAAGACCGCCTATATTGCCCCAGGCAGCCCGTGGGAGAACGGCTACGTCGAGTCGTTCAACGCTCGCTTCCGAGACGAGCTGCTCGACGGAGAGATCTTCTACTCGCTCAAGGAAGCTCAGGTCATCATCGAAAGCTGGAGAAGGCATTACAATACTGTGCGCCCGCACGGATCAATCGGCTACAAGCCCCCGGCGCCGGAGGTCTTCGTGCCCGCCTTCGCCGCATGGCCGGCTGCGAAACCCCGACCATCTCCGCCGGCCATGCTCAGGGTGGCGCCCAGGCCGACCATGAACTAACAATCAACCCGGACCACCCGATGGGGGCCGATCAGACCGACCTTACTTACAAAGCGATCTTGCATCGGGTCACGTCACACTATGAGCCGACCCTGTTCGGGGGTAACGTGTCAGCTTATGACGTCTCTCCGTAAGCTCTTGCCTTCAGCAAATGCTTTGTTCGTGTTCGAGGCGGCCGCACGCGAACTGAGCTTTACGAAAGCCGCTGCCGAACTGAACGTCACACAACCTGCGGTCAGCCGCATGTTGGGGCGCCTGGAGCGGCATCTCGGCGCGCGGCTCTTCGAACGGTCTGTTCAGGGTGTGGTTCTGAACGAAAGCGGCCGCATCCTCTACCGCAGTATCGCGGCGGGATTTCGGGGCGTCGAGGGGGCTCTCGACGAAATTCGGCAGAGGAGGACCGGCTTGGAAACGGTCACGCTCTCCGTGTCGTCCGGCTTCACCACGCACTGGCTGATGCCACGCATCGGTGCCTTGCAGACCGCTTGTCCCAACCTGGACCTTCGATTCCAACTCATCCCCGGCGCGCTGAAAGGGCCGGTCGATACGGTCGACCTTGGCATGCGCTTCGTCGAGGGACAGGATGCGTCGCCCGGCTCTGTTTTCTTCGTGAACGAAGTGACCGTCCCGGTCTGCAGTCCCGCCTATCTCGCGGGACGCGTCGCGGGCAAGACCCAGGACACCTTCATCAATCTCGCCGACAGCAGCACAGACTGGATTGCCCCACTCCGTCAGGGACAATTCCGTCCTGGCCAGCATTCCGACCTTCTGCACGTGTCCGACTATGCCGTCGTTCTACAAGCGGCCCTGCTTGGTCAGGGCATTGCGCTGGGCTGGATCAACGTCGTGTCGCAATGGCTGAAGACAGGCGCCCTCGTGCCGGCCGGGCCGAAGCTGGTGCGGACCAGTCGACGCTGTCATCTGGTGTGCGTCCCTCACAAAGAAGGTCGCCCGACCTTGATGAAAGTTCGCGATTGGCTGGTGGCCGAAATGCGCGCGGACCTCGAGGCGATCGAAACCCTGCATCCTGGATGGGGGATTCGGGATGCCAGTTTGTGACCTGACTTCAGGCACGGCTGCACCGCGCTTGGGCAGAAAACATAACGATGAGGCAAGGCTCTTAGATCATTACATTATGTAATGCGCAGCCAGCTTATTTGAGCGTTGCTGCGTGCTGCTTCTGTTGCGAAGCTCTCCTTCGCACCATGGCGTGACAGAGCAGTGAAACGCCGAAGTATCGTTCGATCCGCGACCGGTTTTTAGCGTCGGAGGAGGATGTATAAGCATGAGTTTTGCGGCCGATCCCTCCTTCTCGACGACAATGGGGTCGTCCGAAAATATCGGGGTGTCGATCCGGGCCGCGAGCCTTCGCTATAACGCGTTTATGGCGCTCGACAGCATCGATCTCGACATCGCTCCCGGTGAGTTCATGTCTTTGCTCGGGCCATCGGGCTCCGGCAAGACGTCGTTGCTCAGCCTTTTAGGCGGCTTCGCCCAGCCCTCCGCGGGACGCATTTTTTTCGGCGAAAACGACGTAACGTTCACGCCACCGCACAAACGCGGGATCGGCATCGTGTTCCAGAATTACGCGCTGTTTCCCCATATGACCGTCGGTGAAAACGTCGCCTTTCCGCTTCGGGCACGTCGGGTGCCACGGGCGGATCAGAAAGACGCCGTATCCCGCGCTCTCGCCATGATGGAGCTCGCTGGATACGAAGACCGCAACATAGCGCAACTTTCGGGTGGCCAACGCCAGCGCGTGGCGCTCGCCCGCGCGATCGTGTTTCGGCCGAAGCTGATCTTGATGGACGAGCCCCTTTCGGCACTCGATAAACAGCTGCGGGAAACGATGCAGATCGAACTGCGTCACCTCCATCGCCAGCTCGGCGCGACGATCGTCTACGTGACGCATGATCAACGTGAAGCGCTGACCATGAGCGACCGCATCGCGATCCTCCGGGGCGGCCGTCTCGAACAGGTTGATACGCCCGAGCGGCTCTACGACACACCTGCGAACCGCTTCGTCGCGAGCTTCATCGGAGAGGCGACGCTCGTTCCCGTGACGCGGGCCGGGCACGATGGCGTGAGCCTGGGGCCCACAATCCTGCGGTCCACACGAACGATTCCGGCCACGGGTTCCCTGATGCTTGCGTTGCAGACCGAAAAGCTCGTCGTCGGGGCCCGATCGGCTGATCCGGTGTTGAACCAACTCTCGGGTACCGTCACGGAAACAATTTATCAGGGCGAAAGCCTTCGGGTCTTCGTGCTCCTCGACGGCGGCGTCACCGTCAGTTTTCGCCAGCCAAGTCACCATCTCGGCCGCCTCAACCTTCCGGCGCCCGGCGGACGCATCGATCTCCTGCTCCACCCGAACGATACCGTGATCGTGGCGGCGGAAGACGACCGGCAATTGGCCGGACCATGAATGGCCTTCAATCAGCAACATCGCGCCAATAGGAAAAGACCGTACATGTCGCTTCGGGATTTCAAGCTTCTCACCTTCGATGTCGTCGGAACATTGATCGACTTCGAAAAGGGCGTCCTCGATTATTTTCGGGCCGTCTCCGGTAAGTCGGCCGCTGAGGTCAGCGACGACGCCATATTCGCGTCCTACAAGACGGGGCGGGACCGGAACTACAGCCGCTCAAGCGAGGTCATGCGCCACGTCTATAGCCATGTGGCGGCCGAACTGGGGTTTCCGAACGAGACCCAGCATGCCGAAGGCTTCCAGACCGCGGTGCTGCAATGGCCAGCTTTCGCAGATTCTGCCGACGCGCTGCAACGGCTTCGTCGGCGCTTTCGACTCGTTGCCATGACGAACGCGGATCGCGTGGCCCTGTCTTGCTATGCACAGACCCTGAGTGACCCGTTCGACGACACCGTCTGCTGTGACGACACCGGCGTGGCCAAGCCCGACCCCAGTTTCTTCGCTTTCAACCGTGGGCGCCAATCAGCCTTCGGTTACAAATTCCGCGATATTTTGCATGTGGCGCAGAGTCAGTATCACGACATCGGGATCGCCCGGCAGCTCGGCTACACGGTATGCTGGATCGAGCGTCGTCAGGGCCAGGACGGCTACGGCGGCACGCCGGCCCCTCAAACGTTTACGAAACCCGACTACCATTTCGCGACGCTCGCTCAATTGGCCGACGCCGTCGACGAGGCGTTCGATGGGCCGGCGGTCCGAGCCGCCTGATGCAGATCGCCACGCCGGTCCAATCGCTTTGGTCGACCAGCGCCACGCCGAGGGCGGCTTGCCGCCGTCTTGCGGGCGAGGTGCAGGCCGATGTGGCGATCATCGGCGGTGGATACACGGGACTGTCTGCCGCGCACCATATCGCGGCTGGCGGTCTGCGACCCGTCGTGTTGGAGGCTAATACCCTCGGCTGGGGCGCAAGCGGGCGCAACGGCGGCGTCGTGTCGGCGAAGTTCCGCTTATCCTTTGCCCAGGCGGCGGCCCAGCACGGGATGGACGTGGCGCGGCGGATGTATGCGATCGCCCATGAGTCGGTCGACGTGCTCGAAGCTTTGGTCAGTGACCTCGGTTTGACGGACGCCGGCTATGCGCGCGTCGGGCAGGTCAAAGCCGCCCACAATGCCGTCTCACTCGCGGCGTCGATCGCCGATATGGACTGGATGAGGGCCGAGATGGGGGACAGCTCGGTTTCGGCTCTTTCGCGTGACGAGGTGGCGCGGGAAACCGGGTCTTCGGGCTTTGTCGGCGGGGTGTTGTCACCCCATGCGGGCGCGATCCACCCCCTCAACTATCTCGGTGGTCTCGCGCGGGAAGTGACCGCACAAGGCATCGACGTCTTCGAGGCATCCCCGGCACTACGCCTGCGTCGGGATGGCCAACGGACCGTCGTCGAAACGCCGGACGGTGCCGTCAACGCCCGACATGTGGTGCTTGCGACGAACGCCTATTCGGACCTGACGCCGGCGACCGCCGCCGTGCGGCGAAAGCTCATTCCATTCCGCAGCGCCATGATCGCGACCGCCCCGCTCTCGTTGGCCCAGACGGCCACCGTAATGCCCACCCGTCGCGTCTATGTCGAGACCCGGCGCATGATGCGATGGTTTCGCATGGTGGACGGACGCGTTCTGTTCGGTGGCCGCGGCGCCTTCGGCAAGGCCGACTCGGACACCGCGTTCCTGGCGCTACAACAGGCTATGATCCGGACGTTTCCGACCCTCGCGGCGACAAAGGTCGACTATCGCTGGTCGGGTCTTGTGGGCATGACGCTCGACGCGCTTCCGCATGTCGGCCGGATCGACGACCGAACTCTTTTCGCCGTGGGTTACAACGGCGCAGGCGTCGCGATGTCGACCCTCATGGGCAAATACGTGGCCGCGATGGTTCGGGGTGAGCACCTCGACGTCGCGCTGCTCGACGCCGAGCGCTTCCGAACCGTCCCGTTCTACCCATTCCGAGAAGCCGGCGTGCGCCTCGCCGCCGGCTGGTACCAACTTCTGGATTCCGCCGGCCGATAGGCGGCCGTCGCAATCAACGAGGGAGAGCAGCATGATCCGGTGTTTTGCATCGTCAAACGTTAGACTGTCGGCCTCGCTTCTTGCGCTGCTGGCCACGACAGGGCTCGCGGCCGCGGCCGATCAGGTCGTTTTCGTGTCGCAGGGGGGCGCCTACCAGGAGGCGCAGACCAAGGCGATCCTCGATCCTGCCGCCAAGGCGCTTGGGATCACAGTCAACCAGGACAGCAGCCCGGATGCGTGGCCGGTTATTAAGACACAGGGCGCCACAGGCGCTCCGACGTGGGACGTCGTCGATACGCCGACGGAGGATTGTGTCCGCGGCGGCGATCAGGGGCTGATCGAGAAACTCGATTTTAGTCAGATCCCCAACGCGGCCAATATGCCGGAGGCGTATAAGACGCCCTATTCGGTCGCCTATGAGTTCTATTCCAGCGTTCTCACCTACAACACAAAAAAATTTGGCGGCCACCCGCCCCAAAGCTGGGCCGATTTCTGGAACGTCAAAGCATTCCCCGGGACACGCGCTTTGCGGAACCATCCGCTCGCGACCCTCGAAGCGGCCCTTATGGCCGATGGTGTGGAGCCCTCCAAGCTTTACCCGCTCGACGTCGATCGCGCCTTCAAAAAACTAGAGGAGATCAAGCCAAACATCACGGTCTGGTGGACCTCGGGCGGCCAATCGGCCCAGCTTCTGCACGACGGCGAGGTCGATATGGAAATGGCGTGGAACGGCCGCGTCACGTCCGTGATGAAAGATAATCCTGATATCGGATTCACCTTCAACCAGGGCCTGTTGCAGAATACATCCCTCTGTATCCTGAAAAATGCACCGCATCTGAAGACAGCCGTGCGCTTTCTGAACGAGGCAATCGACCCCAAGCTCCAGGCGCATCTTCCGCTTGCGATCAACTATGGTCCGGGCAATCCCCAAGCCTTCAAGACTGGAATCATCCCTGCGGATCTGGCCAAGACCCTCCCGAGCGCGCCCGAAAACGCAGCCAAACAAGCCTTGATCGCCAGCGCGTGGTGGTCGTCGCCAGCCGGCGACGCCGCGCTCAAGCGTTGGGCGACCTTCGTTCAACAATGATCCGTCGGGACGAGGCCGAGCTATGGCGACCAACGTGACGCAAACCTCCACCTCGTCCCCTCGCGGTCGCGGGCAGGAGCAGATGATGCTGTTCCTGCTGCTCGCGCCAGCTTTGCTCGTCGTCGTCGGACTGCTGCTTGTTCCGCTGCTGTGGCTCGCGTGGCAATCCGTCTGGGATAACGGCTTCACCTTTGAGAATTATCGCCGTCTCTACACGGAGCCGCTTTATGGCCGAAGCTTCCTGCTGACATTCCGGTTGAGCGTCGAGGTCACGGTGACGACTTTGCTGCTCGGCTATCCTGTCGCTTACGCCGCCACAGTCTTGCCCCGATGGCTCAGCCTTGGGGTGCTGGCGCTTGTGGTCGTGCCCTTCTGGACCAGCGTGCTCGTGCGCTCCTACGGCTGGTTGGTGCTGCTGCAGCGCACCGGCGTCGTGAACAAGCTTCTCATGGGAATGGGCCTCATCGATACACCCTTGAGTCTGGCCAATAACGAAATCGGCGTTCTCATCGGCATGATCCACATCCTGCTCCCCTTCATGGTGCTGCCGCTCTATGCCGCCATGCAGAAGATCCCACGCGATCTGCTTCTCGCCGGTGCGAGCCTTGGAGGACGGCCCGCGACCGTCTTCGCTCGCGTGTTCCTCCCGTTGTCCATGCCGGGGGTGGCGGCCGGAACAGTCCTGGTCTTCGTGCTTTGCCTCGGCTTTTACATCACCCCGGAATTGCTTGGAGGAGGCCGCACGCTCATGGTCTCCATGTTGATCAGCCGCAATATCGAACTTTACAACCAGTGGGGTGCCGCCAGCGCCATCAGCGTCGTCCTGCTCGTCGCGGTCATGCTGATCCTGGCGGTCGGCCGATTGGCCGTGCCGCTCAAAAGCGTCGCCGGTGCGAAATGACGCGCCTCAACCCGTTTCATCTTCTCCTCGGGGCAGCGGTTCTCCTGATCCTGTTATTCCTGATTTTGCCGCTGCTCGTGATCGTCCCGATGTCGTTTTCGAGTACCCGCTTCCTGACCTTTCCGCCCCCAAGCCTGTCGTTGCGCTGGTACGAGAGCTATCTCGAGTCGGCCGCGTGGATGCAGTCCACAAAGGTCAGCCTTACGGTCGCGGTCTCATCGGCGCTCTGCGCGACCGTGCTCGGAACCGCCGCTGCCTATGCGTTGAGCCATATGACCGGCCGCCTCGGGCGAATGGCGGAAGCTCTCCTGCTCCTGCCACTCGTGACACCGATCGTCATCGTCGCCGTGGGCGTGTTCTTCGTCTATGCCCGGCTCGGGCTACTGGCCACGTGGCTCGGGCTGGTACTAGCCAACATCATGCTCGGTATCCCGTTTGTCCTCACCGCGGTTTCGGCGGGCTTCCGGCAATTCGACCACGCTCAAGAGATGGTTGCCCGCAGCCTCGGGATGAACCGCTTGCGCGCCTTCTTTATCGTTACACTTCCGCAAATCCGGCCAAGCGTCGTCACCGGCGCACTCTTCGCCTTCATCTCGGCTCTGGATGAGACGGTCGTGGCTCTCTTCGTGTCCGGAGGATCGAACCAACCTCTCACGAAGCGGATGTTTACAGCTCTCCGAGACGAGATCGATCCGACCATCGCGTCCATCTCATCCTTGCTGACAGTGGCCTCCATGATGTTGTTGCTCACTGTTTGGCTCAGTGCACGAAAGGCCGGAGGGAAGCCTTGACCCACGTGCTCATTCTGGGCGGCGGGTCGGCCGGCTGCGTTTTGGCGGCCCGCCTCACGGAAGACCCGCGGTTCCGCGTCACGCTGGTCGAAGCGGGGCGAGACATCTCTCTCGAGACCATGCCGGCCGACATCCGTAGTCGATATGCCGGCCGTGCCTATCTCGACACCCGCAACATCTGGAACAGCCTGCAGGCCTTTATGGGATCGCCGCGTAGCAACAGCGTTGCGAGAGCGACCCGCCGATATGAGCAGGCCCGAATTCTCGGCGGGGGTTCGGCCATCAATGCGCTGCTCGCCAACCGCGGCTCTCCAAATGACTATGACGAATGGGAGCGGCTCGGCGCCTTGGGCTGGAATTGGGAGGCCTGCCTCCCTTATTTCCGCAAGCTCGAGCGGGATTGTGATTTCATCGGCCCTCTGCACGGGCTGGAAGGACCGCTTCCGGTCCGTCGGATCACCCCGGACCGGATGTCTCCCTTTGTGGCGGCCGTCGCCGATGCACTCGCCCAGCGCGGTTTTCCTACACGGCCGGATCAGAATGGCGAGTGGAAGGACGGCGTCTATGCCGCCGCGCTTGTTGCGAGCGAAGCGGGGGAACGAGTTCCGACGTCCGTCGGCTACCTCACAGACGCCGTGCGCCGACGCCCCAATCTCTGCATTTTGACCGACAGGATCGCGGAGCGCATTCTCTTCGAGGGAACCCGAGCCACGGGCGCTCTGCTGGCCCCGACGATCGGCGGCCCTGCCGAACATATGGTCGCCGACATGGTGGTTGTTTCGTCAGGAGCAATCCACACGCCGGCCCTGCTGATGCGGTCTGGCGTAGGACCCGCCGAAAACCTTGCGGCACTCGGGATTCCGGTCGTGGCCGACCGTCCGGGTGTCGGGCAAAATCTGATGGAGCATCCCTCGATCGCGGTGTCGGCGTTTCTGCAGCCGGCCGCCCGTTTCCGCGATCCTGCCGAGCATCACGAGCAGGCGATCGTCCGCTTTTCCTCAGATCTTGAGGGCACGCCGCACGGCGATATGCATGGTGCGATCCTCTCGCGCTCGGGCTGGCACAGCATTGGCCGGCGACTTGGCACGGTCTTCTTCTGGGTTAACAAGTCGTTTTCGAAGGGCTTCGTTCAGCTTGCCTCGTCCGATCCGCGAGCCGAGCCGCATGTCGATTTCCGCATGCTGTCCGATTGGCGGGATATGGAGCGGCTCAAGTTGGCGCTTCGATTCGGAGCCGAAACGTTGATGCGGCCCGAGATGCGCGGGCTATGCAACTCCGTTTTTCCGACGAGCTATTCACCCCGTGTCGCAAGGATCGCGGTGCCGGGCCGCAGCCGCGCAATCCAACGTGGCCTGTTCTCGGGCCTCCTCGATCTGAGTGCCGGCTTTCGCCCGGCTCTCGTCCGCGCATTCATCACGCAAGGCGCAACAATCGAGGCCTTGTTGAATGACGATGCAGTTCTGACCGACTTCGTGAGCCGCAATGTCGGGGGCACCTGGCATCCGACCTGCACCTGCCGAATGGGCGCAAAGGACGATCCTTTGGCGGTCACGGACAGCGCGGCCCAGGTCTATGGGACTGAGAACCTCCGTGTTTGCGATGCATCGCTCATGCCGTCTATTCCCTGCGCGAACACAAACGTGCCGACCATCATGATGGCTGAACGCATTGCCGACATGATGAGACATGATCTGGGTTGATGCTCGTGATCATCCAATCGACCTCAGGATGACGCTCGCAGGCGGTGCGCGGCGTCGGTGACCTGATGACGGCGTCAGAGATCACTTGCCGATCGGTTCGAAAGGGCACGACAGTGCAGGTCGGGTGCCTTTCGACAGTCGTTGTTGCTCATTCGCCAAGCAAGCACGTTCGAATCGGTGCCTGCTTTTCGCCGGAACGCCTTCAGGCGAAAATCTTGTCGCTTTTCAGCTTGAGAGATGAATGACCAAAGGCGGGCGGAGAGCAAGGCTGTCAGGGAACATCCGCCCAAGCTTCCCCACCGCGGCAACTCACGGCCACAACCCGCCTTGCCACGGCCTCGGGATATTGCACGCGAGCAGACGTTCCCAGCTTCCGCTAAGGGTCAGCTTCTGACCCGGCGACCAACCGAGCTGTGCCGCGTCGCTCAGCTTGATGAAGCCATGTTGAAGTCGCTGAGCAAGCCGACTTACGCAAGTGACTTCCGCATGGACTAAGTGGCTGTTTTCGTTGCTCGTGAGCAGCGTTGCGAAAGTTTTGATTTACGCAATTTTTTCCGATTTCCACACTTTATCGATTCTTAGACCTCCCTTTTGGAGACTATGAACGCCGCTGATCACCATGGACACGGCCTTCGAGGGTATGGCCGATGCCGTCTGGCTCAAACGGATCCTGCCGCGGGCATGTCGTATCGAGAAGCAACAACCGTGACGTCCAGGGGCGGATAGGCGTCCTGGGCGTCGGTGCGGCTGTGTTGCCAAGGCCGCTCGGGGATGCGCTCCCCAGCGTCGAGCGGGTCGATCTCGGGGAGCAGCCACCCGGCCGTGACACATGGGTCGGCTGCCATAGCGACATGAAGCGCCTCGCTCGTTTGCGTGCGCTGGTCAGTCTTGTGATCGCGCGTCTGGCCCGCTGCCTGCCACTCCACACAGCTTCGCTGCGCGGAGCCTCTGGCCGGCGCCGCCCATAATGGAAGAAAGATCCGCATGCTGAACATCATCGACGAGTTCACGCGCAAATGCCTAGCGTTCCCGGTCAGTCGCAAGCTGAACGCCCCCGACGTCGTCGACGTGCTGTCGGATCTGTTCATTCTGCGCGGCGTTCCGGGTCATATCCGCTTGAACAATGGCCCGGAGTTCGCCGCCAAGTCGGTTCGAGAATGGATCGTCGCTGTTGGTGCACGATCGGCCTCTATCGAGCCCGGAAGTCCGTGGGAAAACGGCTACTGCTAAAGCTTTAACTCGAAGCTCCACGATGAGCTTCTGAACGGCGAGATCTTCTACTCGCTCCCGTAAGTCAAGGTCATCATCGAGGGCTGGCGGCGTCACTACAACACGATCCGCCCGCACTGAACACTCGCCTTTAAGCCGCCATCACCCGAAGCCTTGGTGTGGCCGGCTGCGCAACCCGGACCAGCTTCGCCAGCCACTCCAGCTCTCGCGCTCAGGCCAGTTATGAACTAACATCATCCCTGTACCAATCGGTGGGGGCCGGCCAAGGCGACGAAGAACACGGCGAGAGCAGCTTGATAGGATATCAAAATGATCATGTTAACTGACAAAAACGACATACCGATTTATATCAATCCATCTAATATTATCTATTTACGACCTAATTCACATGATGAATATAAAAGCACTATTATAACGTTTGTGGGCAAAAAAAATCTAGTAGTTAAGGAGTCTCATGATATTGTTGCAGCA